>JBIKOX010000053.1:0-15179 GCA_044357775.1 Bacteroidia bacterium
TATTTCATATAATCCTTTCTGATTAAAAAAATACCTGTGCCATATGGTGCTTGTAACATTTTATGCCCATCAATTGAAAAGGATGAAATATTTTTGTTTTTAAAATTGAATGAGTTTTTTGTATTTATGAATGGATAAATAAATCCGCCGTATGCACCATCAACATGAAGTTTATAATTTATGTGGAGTAAATTTAAAAATGAAGTTATTTTATCTATATCATCTACAGAGCCAAACATTGTAGTAGACATATTTACATTTATAATAAAATATTTTACACCGTTTTTTAATGCAACTTCAATTTTTTGTTCAAAATCCTTAATTAAAATTTCTCGGGTTGTTTGATTTACTTCTATTTCAATTCCTTTTAAACTAAGAAGATCTATTCCTTTTGGAATTGAATAATGTGTATCGGATGAGTAAACAACAGCTATATCATTAGTGTGAGCTTTGTATTCTTGTAAATAAAAATTTCTGTAGATCCATAAAGCTTCTATATTAGCTTCAGTGCCGCCGCTAGCAACATAGCCATCGTATGAATTTGGTTCAGCAGAAAAAATTTCTTCAGCACAAATTTTTATTAAATCTTTCTCTATTTCGTGTGTTCCGGCAAAAAAATCTTCATGCTTATCTCCTAAAGTATGAACACCAATGTGATTTGGGTTTGCAATCAAGGTTGATAAAAAAGGAGCGTCTTTTAAAAAGGAAGCATCATCATAAAAAATCTCTGTATCTAAAAATGTTCCAGGTATTCCCAAAATATTTTCAGTTCTATAATTTGTGTTTTTACTTAATGATTCAAACACTTTACTTTTAATTTGCGAGTATGTATATTTTTCCCAGAACATGATTTATTAGTTATTATGACATTTTTTTGGAGAACATTTTATTTCAGGTTTTTCATTACTTGATTTGTTGCAACATGTTATTATATTATTTTCTTCTTCAAACTGAGGGCTTAGATAAGGGACCCCCAAATTTAAACCTCTTATAATGAGCATTATTGCCATAAGCGATACTACATAAGGCATAACGTAGCGAATGGTATTGCGGTACTTTAATGTAATAAATTGGCCGAAAAACGTAACTGCATACATAATAGGTGTAGTTCCAATTCCAAAATAAAACATAAATTCAGCGCCTTTTAAATAATGACCTGAAGCAATAGCACCTGCTATTCCCAGATAAACCAAGCCACATGGCAATAAGCCATTTAAAAGTCCAATAAAAAATAAAAAATGCAATCCTTTTTTATTAAATAACTTTCCAAGTTGTATCTTAACAGAGTTAATAAGCGAGTAAATAAAATTAAAACGCTTAAAGTTGAACCTTTTTGTATTAGATAGAACAACTGAAAGTAGCAGCACAATACCAATTGTTATAGATAGTATTTGCTGAAATCCTCCTAAAAAAAATGAGTGTCCTACTAAGCCAAATAGTAAACCTAAAAAAGTATAAGTAAAAATTCTACCTAAATTATAAATTAATATTCCAAAATATTTTTTAATAATAGAATATTGATGAACAGGAAGTGCCAGTGCAATTGGCCCGCACATGCCAATGCAATGAAAGCTTCCAAGAAGTCCTAATGATATGGCGGCTAAAATTAGTTGCATGTTAATTTATAAAGATTACCTCTTCTTTAAAATAGTTAGTATTGTTACTAGTCCATGATAATTGAAGTTTGTATGCACCATGAATTAAATTTTTGCGGCTAACCACTTGCTCATTATTTGCAAATTTCATTTTAAGTTTCAAATCTTTACTCGAGTCTGATGGGCGAAAAAAGTTAATTGTTCCTTCAAAATCATTGCTTAATAATACTGAATCAATTGTTAATACAATTTCATTTTTATTGATGGAATGCTGAATGCTTTCTCCTAAACTTTTCTCATTATTGATGGCGTTAATTTTGTCTTGAAACTGAATTTCCTGAGCGTAATAATCAGCACTCACTAATTCAACATCTTGCCCAAAACACATAAATACCATAGTTAGTATCAATACAACAAAACTTATGTATAGTACTGTAATTTTTACACCGAAATTCATATTTTTAATTATTATGATTAAATTTAATTGGACCTAAAAAATTTGTTTTAACTGTTTTTATTTTTTTACCATTAGAATAAACTCCAATCTCTAATTTAACTTTTCGGGTTAGTAAGTCAGATTTATTAAGGTATACAAAAAATTCTCCTTCTGTTACTCCCTCAGGTTTTACAATGATTTCTTTGCCTATTAATTGTAGTTTGTAATTTTTGAAATTTTCAACTTTTAATACTACAGGTAATTTGTCTCGTGTTTTATTTACTAATTTTATGGTAAACAAATTACTTAATTGGTTATTAGGTTGTTCTTGATATAACATCCCTTTAGCTCTTAAAACGGTTGCGTCATAATCTGAACGAGTTGCTAATAAAAATGCTTCAACCCCAATCAAAATTAAAAGAACAACGCTATAAGCCTTCATTCTTGTAGTAAATGTTAATTTTACTTTGTTCTTAATTCCATTTTCTGAATCATAACGTATTAGACCTTTTTCTAAACCAACACTTTCCATCATGTGATCACAAGCATCAATACAAGCTGTGCAACTTATACATTCTAACTGGGTACCATTTCTAATATCAATACCTGTAGGACAAACCTTTACACATAAATTACAATCAATACAATCCCCACCTGTTCTTAATTCGTTCTTTTTAAAATGATGCCTATCTTCACCTCTTACATAGTCATAAGCAACCACAACACTTTCTTTGTCTAATAATACTCCTTGCATTCTGCCATATGGACAAACAATCAAGCAAACTTGTTCTCTAAACCACCAGTATACAAAAAAGAAAACAGTTGTAAATAATAGGATGCCTATAAATGCACCTGTATGATCTTTTGGACTTTTTAAAATATTAAATACTTCATCTATTCCTATTATATAACTTAGTAAGGTATTAGCGATGACAAAGGAAATACTATAAAATATTAAAAACTTTGAAACGCGTTTTTTTATTTTATCAGCATTCCATGGCGCCTTTTTTAATGCTTTTTGATAACTAGCATCACCTTCAATCCAATATTCAATTTTGCGGAATATCATTTCCATAAAAATTGTTTGTGGACAAGCCCAACCGCAAAATAATCTACCAAAAATAACTGTAAATAATGCAATAAAAACGATGAAGATTAACATCCCTAAACCAAAAATGAAAAAATCCTGTGCCCAAAAAATAGATCCGAATAAAATAAATTTCTTCTCGGGTACATTAAATAAAAAGAGCGGCTCACCATTATATTTCAAAAATGGCGTAGTGAAAAATATAATTAAATATAACCATGTAAAATAAGTTCTCAGGTCATAGTATTTCCCAAAGGGTTTAGTGGGAAATACCCAGGCTCTTTGGCCTTCTTCATTTATAGTTGAAATGCTATCTCTAAATGATTCGTCGTGTTTGTCATTATGTTTATTTTCTTGAGTATTCATTATTTTATAGTGCTTTAAACATGATGATTAACAAACGTATCTCTTAAGAAATATGTATTTATTTTTTTGAAGTAACAGTTGCTGAAAGAGCAGCTTTTATACTATCTGCTTTCATTTGAATAATTAAACTATCACCTAAAACAAGTGTAGAATCATTTATTGGAGTTGCTCCACTTTCTATAAATAAATCACCTTGAGGCGCTTTTCCATTTGGCGGATTTGTCCCTCTTAATGATTTAATGAAAGATGTAACTTGCGCCATTTGCATAGGAGATAAATCTTCCTTCCACGATTTCATTCCTTTTTCAACCCAACCATATTTTATTGTTTTAAAAATATCTTGTACGCTTCCTCCATGAATCCAATATTCATCAGCAAAGTTTGGTCCTACTGTACCTTCTCCCAATTTACCGTGGCAAGCCGCACAATTGGCAATAAATACATCTTTACCTGCAGTAATATCAGCAGATTCTGTTAATAGTTTAACTGTATTCTCATCTACATTATTAGTTGAATTTTTCATGAATGCATCCACTTCTAATTTAGCTTGAGCCATTTCATTAATATATTCTTGTCCCTGTAATGCACCTGTTTTTAATACATGAAAATTAAATAAATAGATCACTGCCACAGCGATAGTTAAGTAAAATCCATATTTCCACCAAGGCGGTAAATTATTATCTAACTCTTTAATTCCATCGTAATCATGATCTAATAAAATACTTTCTTCCTCTTCAATTGGCACAGCATCAGTTAAACTCATTAATATTTTAGACTCTACTTTTTTAGTTTTTTTCTCAACCTTTGGTGTTTGTGTTTTAAGTAAAAAATTAAATTGAAAAAACATAAGTCCTAAAACCAATAGTTCAATAAATATTACAAAAACCATAAAGTAAAAAGTGAATTGATCTAATCCTCCAATTCTTCCATCATCTTTTGCAACAACTGCTATAACTTTATCCTGCGCCATCATTGAAACAGATGAGGATATCATTAAAAATGTGATGACACTTTTTATGGTAGAGGAATTATTGTCCGATTTATTACCATATTTATTTGTTAAAAAGTCGCTGTCAGCAATGTTTTTAAATACACCTGCAAAAGCAACTATAACAATTGCTAAAACAATGGCTGTAGCTAATAAAGTGATGAATAAAACATTCGAGAAATAAGTTGAAGTTTCTTTTACAGCTTGTTCTTGACAAAAACCTGCTACTGGCAATAGCATCGCTAGAGCAAGAGCTTTTATGTTTTTATTTTTTTTCATATGTAGATATTATTGTTTTTTAGTTGTCATAACTTGTCCCGAACTTGATTCGGGATGGTTTAGCCAGTTTATCTTCATTTGTGTGTGCGTTTCGGTAGACATGGCTATTTCATATGTAGATATTATTTGTTTTTAATTTTCATATGGTTTAGTCAATTTATCTTAATTTGCTTTTGTGTTTTGGTAAACATGGCTATTTCATATGTAGATATTTATTGTTTTTTTTGTCATATGGTTTAGCCAGTTTAATCATTAGTATTTATGTTTTGGCAAACATGGCTATTTCATATAGATTAATTATTTTCGTTTATAGGTAGGTTTCTTAATTTCTCGAAATGCTTTTTATTTCCTTTAATAACATATAAAGTAACTAAGCCAAAAAACACAACGAATACTATTAATGATATTAATGGATAAATACCGATTCCGGTGATGCTTTCCAAATAGTTTTTAAATTTCATAGTTCTATTATTATAATGAATTATTATTTCTGTGCTTTTACTCCTTCAGATTTAATATCTTTTCCTAAGCGTTGTAAATAAGATATTAAAGCAACAATTTCTCTATCTGGTAATGTTTCAATTCCATCCTTTTTCAAATTAGCCGTAATGTCTTTCGCTTGTTTTTCCATATCGACGATGGCAGTGTTTTCATAACCATCAGGATAAGGAACGCCTAAGCGTTTCATCGCCTTTATTTTTGCCATGGTTGAGTTAGCATCTAATTGGTCTTCTAATAACCAAGGATATTGAGGCATAATAGAACCAGGAGACATAGATGTTGGATCCATCATATGATTATAATGCCAGCTATCAGGATATTTTCCGCCTTCACGAGCTAAATCTGGTCCAGTTCGTTTACTACCCCATTGAAATGGATGATCATAAACAAACTCACCTGCTTTAGAATATTCTCCGTAACGCGCAGTTTCGCTCCTAAAAGGACGAATCATTTGTGAGTGACAAGTATAACATCCTTCTCTAATGTATATATCTCGTCCTTGTAATTCAAGAGGAGTGTAAGGTTTTACACTTGCAATGGTTGGAATGTTTGATTTCACTAAAAATACAGGAACAAATTCTATTAAGCCACCTATTGCTACAACAACTAAACTTGCAACCATAAATTGTATAGGTTTGCGTTCAATCCAACGATGCCAATGATCTTTAGAATGGGTGTGATATTCATTTGTTAAAGCTGGGGCTTCATCCTCCTCTACTTCTAAAAATGTTCCTACTTTAATTGTTTTAATTAAATTGTAAGTCATCATAATGGCGCCAATTAAATATAATGTTCCACCGATAGAACGAGCTATATAAAAAGGAATCATTTTAGTAACAGTATCCATAAACTGCCATTTTAATTGACCTTCTGGAGTAAAATCTTTCCACATTGAACTTTGCATAAAACCTGCCCAGTACATTGGAACTGCATATAATACAATACCTAATGTGCCAATCCAGAAATGCATGTTTGCTAATTTTTCAGAATATAACTTTGTTTGAAATAATCTTGGTATTAACCAATATAAAATACCAAAGGTCATAAATCCATTCCAACCTAATGCGCCAACGTGAACGTGTGCTACAATCCAATCTGTGTAGTGTGCGATAGCACTTACACTTTTTAAGGATAACATAGGACCTTCGAAAGTTGCCATACCATATGCGGTAACTGCTACCACTAAAAATTTTAAACCAACATTATCACGCACTTTATCCCAAGCTCCACGCAAGGTTAACAAACCGTTAATCATACCACCCCATGATGGCGCTATTAACATTACTGAGAATACAACACCTAATGATTGTGCCCAATCAGGTACTGAAGTGTATAGTAAATGATGTGGACCAGCCCAGATGTATAAGAAAATTAATGCCCAAAAGTGAATAATAGATAATCGGTATGAATAAACAGGACGTTGCGCAATTTTTGGTAAGAAATAATACATCAATCCTAAGTATGGAGTAGTTAAGAAAAACGCTACTGCATTATGTCCGTACCACCATTGCACTAAAGCATCCTGAACACCAGCATACCAAGAATATGATTTCCAAAAAGAAACAGGAATTTCAATTGAGTTAACGATATGTAACATAGCTACCGTTACAAACGTTGCTATATAAAACCAAATAGCAACATATAAATGCCGTTCGCGACGACGAATAATTGTACCGAACATATTCCAGCCAAATACTACCCAAACTAATGTGATTAAAATATCAATAGGCCATTCTAATTCCGCATATTCTTTACCAGTTGTTTTGCCTAAAACTAATGTTAAGGCTGCTAAAACAATAATTAATTGCCATCCCCAGAAATGAATTTTACTTAAAAAATCACTGAACATACGCGCCTTTAATAAACGCTGTAACGAGTAGTAAACTCCCATGAAAATACCGTTACCAACAAATGCAAAAATTACAGCATTAGTATGTAAAGGACGCAAGCGACCAAAAGTTGTAAAAGGTAATGATAGGTTTGCGGCAGGCAAATACAATTGAATGGCCGCTATTAAACCAACCAGCATACCAACCAACCCCCAAAGGATGGTTGCATAAGCAAACATTTTAACTGTTTTATTATCGTACTGAAATTTTTGTAGTTCCATATTTCTTTGTTTTATTTTTTTTTGATTCCTGTTTATTATCTTGTTTTGTAGTATTATCAAATAGCATTCTTACAGATGGGGTGTAATCATCTTCATATTGGTTTGTTTTAACAGACCATATAAAGGCTATCAAAAAACCTATTGCTAGTAATAAACTAGCCCCAATCATTATAAAAAATGCACTCATATTGGCGGCAAAATTAAGTTGTTCATGTTTCTTATTATTGATAATTATCAATATTGACTTTTATCAGTTTTTCTTTCCTTAATTTTACTTCATAAAAGCTACTAAGCCCAGTTGTTAATAAAACAATACTAATAGAACTAACAGGCATCAATATCGCAGCAATCACCGGACTTAAATCACCTTGAACAGCAAAGTATAAACCTATAATGTTGTATAGAATGGAAACAACAAAACTTGAAAAAATAATAGTTTTTTCTTTTTTACAGTAATAAATAAGTTCTTTTAAAAGAGAAAAACTTTCGCCAGATAAAATAGCATCACAAGCAGGAGAAAAATTATTGGTATTATCGCTTATGGCTATGCCAATATTGCTTTGTTTTAGTGCACCAGAATCATTTAAACCATCTCCAATCATTAATACTTTTTTATTGTTATGTTGCAAATGATTTATAAAATTTAATTTATCTTGAGGCTTTTGATTAAATAACATTTCAGAGTTATTTGCAAAAATAGATTGTAAATATTTTTCTTCAGAATCATTATCTCCCGATAATATTTTTAAATCAAACTGAGCGCATAATGAAGAAACAATATCAACTAAACTTTTTCTATAAGCATTTTTTACTAAAAAATAACCCACAAACTCATCATCAATACTAATATAAATCCTACTACCACTATTTAAATGATCTGAATCCTTTCTTAATACAAATTCTGATGAACCCATTTTTATAATGTGATTATTAATTAAGGCAGACGACCCATAGCCTTTAAAATCTCTATAATTTTTTACGTTAAGAGATTTACTAAATGGCAAATAAGAAATTACACTTTTACTAAGTGGGTGATTTGATTGATTTGCTAATGAGCGAATTAATTGAGATTGATCTTGTGACATTTCACGACCTTGAAAAATAATTTCAGATTTTCCTTGTTCAGTAATTGTCCCTGTTTTATCAAATACTATCGTATCAATATCTGACATTTGTTCGATTACCGTTGCATTTTTAATAAACAATTTGTATTTATTAAGGATTCGAATCATGTTGCCGTTAGTAAATGTTGCACTTAATAAAAGAGCACATGGACATGCCACAATTAAAATTGATGTTACAGCATTCCATACTTTAGAGGAATCATAAAACAACCAATAAGTAGCAGACAAAAGTGCAATTGAAAACAAAATGTATGTAAAGTATCGACTTACTTGGTGAATAAAAGAGACTTTTACTTCTTCCTTATCCTCATTGAAAGTTTCATTATTCCATAATTGCGTTAGATAACTTTGAGAAACTTGTTTAACCACTTCTAACTCAATAGCACCAGATGTTTGTTTACCTCCGGCATAAACAATTTCTCCAATTGATTTTTCGATAGGGATAGATTCTCCTGTCACGAAACTATAATCAATAATTGCTTTGCCAAAAAACAGAATCGCATCTGCTGGTACAATTTCATCATTATGAATTTTAATGCGATCACCAACTTTTAAATCAGCAACAGAAATTTGTTTTTCTGAATAATCAGAATTAATTAAACTTACTCCTAATGGGAAATAAGATGTAAAATCGCGATCAAACGAAATACTTTGATAAGTCCTATTTTGAAAGTACCTCCCGATTAGCATAAAAAATACAATGCCACTCATGGAGTCTAAATAGCCTGAACCCGCATGTGATAAAATTTCATAAACACTTCTTGTAAACGTTATTAAAACTGCTAATGCAATAGGAGCATCAATATTTAAAAATTTTTGTCGAAGACCTTTATATCCAGAAATAAAAAATTCGGAAGCTGAGTAGAAAAATACAGGCAATGATAAAATTAAATTTAAATAGCTAAACCATGTTTTTAAATTCGAATCCTGCATACTACCAAAAGAAAAATATTCTGGAAAACTTAACATCATAATGTTTCCAAAACAAAAGCCAGCGATACCTAACTTTACTATTTTAGTGGTGTCGTATTTTTTAACCTTACTTTCTTTTACATCATTTAAACTAATATGAGGTTCGTAACCAATGCGCGTAAGGGCTTCTGCTACTTTTTTTAACGAGGTTTGATCATAATTGTACACTATAGTAACCTCTCTCTTTATAAAATTAACCTGAGATTTTATAACACCAGAATCTATATTCCTTAAATTTTCCAAAATCCAAATGCAAGAACTGCAATGCATTTGGGGCAAGTAAAAAATGACAAGCTGATGAACATCATCTTTATAGTGTGTTAATTTTTCGGTAATTTTCGCATCATCTAAAAAATCAAATTTACCTTCTCTAACATAAGTTTTTTGGGTAATTCCTGGAGAACTTTCAAAATCATAGTAAAGGCATAAATCGCTTTTATTGATGATTTCGTAAACTGTTTGGCAGCCTTTGCAGCAAAAGTACTTTTCTTCTAAATGATGATTTGGATTTTCAATAGCTTCACCACAATGATAACAAGCTGTCTTTGTTTCAATATGACCTTTTACTTTCACTTTGCAAACTTAGTTTTAGCCTAATTAACCAAAACTGACAATTATCAGCTTTTTACGTGATTTAGATCATCGTTTCTTAAGCATTTACAAGTAGTTACTAAAACAACATTAAAATCAAATCTAGACTATAAAATAGTTTCCAGTTTTCTAGCATTAAATTTAAATTACACTGTAATCAAAATTATATTAAACAAATATGTAGTATGAAGAATAAATTTAGAAAGTAGTACCACTGATTTAATTTCACTAATTATATTTAATTTGCTTAATAGCATCCTCAAAAAAATCTATTTGCAATTGCTGTATTTCGAGTAGTTTTTTATTTTGATGCACAATCAAATGATCAACTTTCTCGTGCAATAATTGAATTTCTAATTCGGCTTTTAAATTAATTTTATAATCATTTTCGCTGCGCTTTCTGTCTTTTTGTTCTTTTCTATTTTGGCTCATCATGATAATAGGCGCTTGAATAGATGCTAAACAGGATAAAATTAAGTTTAGTAAAATAAAAGGAAAAGGATCAAAATTTTCTGATGCAAGCTCGATAATATTTATAGCTATCCAAAGGGCAATAAAACCAAAAAAAAACAATATAAAAATCCAACTACCACCAAATAAAGCAATTTTATCAGCTAGCTTTTCCCCTATGGTTAGCAAATCATCAATATCCGATTCTATATTCTCTGAAAGGATTTGATTTTTAGAAATTGAATCAATAACATTTTTTTCTAAGATATCAATTTCACCGCGTTCATTTTCAATCAGATTATTTAAATATTTTTTACGGTAAAAAATAATTTGTTCCAACGAGATGTAATCCTCATCTGTTAAATTAGGATAATCAATTTTTATTAATGCTTTTAATGGTAAAGAAATTGCATCTAACCTTTCTGCAAAAGCCTTATCAATTAACTTTTTCGGTTTAGCAGAAGTTACTTTCATAGGAATAATTAGCTTGGCAAAATATCTATTAGCAAACTTGACGTTCAGCTTGAAATAGTTAAAACAGGAATTGAACTATTAAATACAACTTCCTTAGTAACACTTGGATAAAATAAATTATAAAAGAAGGAATGACTTTTTTGTTCAATAATAATAATATCAACTTTATGGCTATCAATAAAGTCTAGTAAGGCTTTACTAGTATTAGTATTTGTTAAAATAAAAGTTCTATGCGCGGTGCTTTGCAATTTATTTTCAATAAACAAATCAGCTTTACCATCCAATTCATCCATTAAGTGGTTATCTGCAATAACATGCAAAACAATTAAATTTGCACTGAACAACGAACATATATACTTCATTTGCAATAAACTATTATGTTCAGATATATCTTCAGTGTATTGGCTTGCATAAGCAATACTAAAAATTTGCTTGTATTTGTAGTTCCTCGGAATAATCATCACCGGAACTTTACTTTCTCGCGATACGATAATAGCATTACTGCCAATCAATTTTTCACCAATTATGGTATCATGTCCTGTGATTCCCATTATAATAAAATCTACACCCATCTTAGAAACATACTCCGAAATAGTTGATTGCAAATCACCTACCTCTGCATAATAGCTAATATCTTTAATTAATATATTGTCCTGCTTAATTATATTACACTTTTCTTGTAAAAGTACTTTGCTTGTTGCTAAACTGTCATTTATCGTATAAGAAAGAACTTCATATTCATTACTATATATAGGAATTGAATCCACATGAAGTAGAATTAAATTTGCAGTCCAATCACTTGCTAATTTAGCAGCATACTCAAGTGCATTTTCTGAAGGTTTCGAAAAATCAATAGGAACTAAAATAGTATTCATAAAAACTTTTATCTATAAATGTATTACTTCATTTTTATAGATTAAATAGCTTATATCAGTTTAATTTATGACTATTATCACACTAACCTTTCTTGTTATAATTTAGTTTTGACCATGCAAATAAAATTCTCAGGTGCAACAGAAACCGTAACTGGCAGCAAACATGTAGTTAAAACCGATAAAGGATATTCCATTCTTTTAGATTGCGGATTGTATCAAGGCATGGGAAAAGAAACAGATGCTTTAAATCGGCAATTTGACTTCAATCCAAGTGATATTGATGTAGTAATTTTATCACACGCACATATTGATCATTCTGGCAATATTCCTCTACTTGTAAAACAAGGTTATTTAGGCTCTATCTATTGTACACCACCCTCGCTAGCTGTAGTTGAAGTATTATTATATGATAGTGCCAAAATTCATGAATATGATATTGAATACGTTAATAAAAAAAGGGCAAAAAAAGGTGAACCACTATTAGTTCCATTATACACAACAAAAGACGTCGACCGATGCTTAAAACATTTTAAAACAGTTCCCTATCGATCTGAATTTTATTTAAATGATGAAGTATCTTTTTCATTTACTGACGCTGGACATATTTTAGGAAGTGCCGTTGTTAATTTAAAATTTAAAAATAACTCAAAAAAAATAACATCATTAAGCTTTACCGGTGATGTAGGAAAATATAATGATATGCTTTTGAAAGACCCTGAAACTTTCCCTCAAGCCGATTATATTATCTGCGAATCAACATATGGGGATAGACTACACGAAATTGAAACTGATGCCGAACTACATTTGCTTAATGTGGTGCGGAATACTTGCGTAGAAAAAAAAGGAAAACTAATCATTCCAGCTTTTAGTTTAGGTCGAACCCAAGAGATTGTATTTATCTTAGATAAATTAAAAAATTTAGGTATGTTGCCTAATATAAAAGTATACGTAGATAGTCCAATGTCATCTAACGTTACGGATATTATGCGAAACCATATTGATTGCTTTAATGATAAAATGCAAGTATACATTAAAGCAGATAAAGATCCATTTGGCTTTAATAATCTAAAGTATATTACCGAAAAATCTGAATCAATTGAATTAAATAATAGTAAAGAACCATGCATTATAATTTCTGCTTCTGGAATGATGGATGCAGGAAGAATTAAACATCATTTAAAAAATAATATTTCAGATACAAAAAACACAATTTTAGTTGTTGGTTACTGCACACCAAATTCATTAGGTGGTAAGATAAGAGAAAGACAAAAAATAGTTAAAATTTTTGGAGAAGAATACGAGGTTAATGCAGACATTGAAATTATTGACTCATATAGTGCTCATGCAGACTACAATCAATTAATCCGCTTCTTATCATGTCAAGATAAACAAAAAGTAAAAAAAATATTTCTAGTCCATGGCGATCCTGCGGCAAAAATTTCATTTAAAGAAAAATTAATTACCAAAGGATTTACAGATGTTATTATTCCAAATAAAAACGAATCATTTATATTAGATTAACTAACAAGATTTATAATTAGTACCATATTTAAATCCGTTATTCCATTTTAAATTTCTATAAAGATTCAATCTAATCCATTTCTTTTTACGATACAGACATCTGTTATCAGTAAAACTGACTTTTATCAGCTTTTTTGAAAAATAAATCTGATAAATTCGTAAGCTATTAAAAAATGAATAACTTGGGGGCAAATAATTCTGTAAAAATGGAAAGCTTGCAAGCTCTATTTGAATACGCCACCGAGGGTATTATTATTGCCGACAAATCAGGAACGATTGTTAGAGCAAATCCAAGTTCTGAAAAATTATTTGGTTATCAAAAAGACGAACTAATTAATCAGAAAGTTGAAGTCTTAATTCCAATGCGTTATGAAAAATCACACCAAAAACATCGTGATGGTTATAATAAAAATCCTCATCCTAGGTCTATGGGTAAAGGACTAGACTTATCTGGGAAAAGAAAAGACGGCCAAGAATTTCCAATTGAAATAAGCTTAAGCCATTATAAAAGTAATGAGGAGCAATATGTAATTGCATTTATTATTGACGTGTCAGAACGCAAATTAGCGGAAGAAAATATAAAAAGAGTAAACGCAGAACTTGAATTAAAAGTAGATGAACGAACTAAAATTTTAAAAGAAACTCTACATGAATTAGAAGCGTCGAAAGATGAATTAAGTGCTGCTCTAGAAAAGGAAAAAGAATTAAACGATATGAAATCACGCTTTGTAACAATGGCGTCGCATGAATTTAGAACACCTTTAAGTACTATCTTATCGTCAGCTTCTTTAATAGGTAAGTACAAAATAACAGAAGAAGAAGATAAACGACATAAGCACGTTGAACGAATTAAATCTGCTGTTACAAATATGACATTAATTTTAAATGATTTTTTATCAGCTGGTAAATTAGAAGAAGGAAAAATTAATGTTAATTTGGTTTCTATAAAATTGCCTATCTATATAAATGAAAGTATCAATGAATTAAGTAACTTTCTAAAAAATGGTCAAAAAGTAATATACAATCACACAGGAAATGAAAATTTTGTATGCGATAAACAATTTTTAAAAAATATCATAATCAATTTAGTTTCCAACTCAAGTAAATTTTCTGCACAAAGTAAAATAATTGAACTCAGCACTATAAATGAAGGTACTGAACTTAAAATTATAATTAAAGACGAAGGCATAGGAATACCAAAAGATGAACAAAAAAATTTATTTGAACGTTTCTTTAGAGCTAAAAATGCTACGAATATTCAAGGAACAGGTTTAGGGTTAAGTATTGTAGCAAAATATATAGAAATACTCAATGGAACTATCACATTTGAAAGTGAACTAAACAAAGGAACCCAATTTTATATTACTATACCTGCGCAAGATGAAAACAATTTTATTAATTGAAGATAATACCGAAGTTAGAGAAAATACAGCCGAAATTTTAGAACTAGCTAGTTATAAAGTTTTAGAGGCAGAAAATGGGAAGCAAGGTGTAGAAATGGCAAATTTACATCACGTTGATTTAATTATTTGCGATATTATGATGCCTGTTTTAGATGGATATGGTGTGATACATTTGCTTGCTAAAAATGTTAAAACATCATCAATTCCATTTATTTTCTTAACTGCCAAATCAGACCACAGCGACTTTAGGAAAGGTATGGAGATGGGTGCTGATGATTACATAACCAAACCATTTGATGATATAGAACTACTAAAAGCGGTTGAAAGTAGATTAAAAAAAGCAGAAGCTTTAAAAAGCGATTATACACGAGATGAATTTGGTATCAACACATTTTTAGATGAAGCAA
>JBIKOX010000027.1:0-21088 GCA_044357775.1 Bacteroidia bacterium
GCAATTACCAAACAATTAATCCTCTTTCCTACAATCATATTAGAGGAAATGATTTACACAATAAAGTAGTAGAAATACTCAAGGAGCAAGACGTTAGTTATTACAATGAGTTGTATACTAGCGCACCGCTTGTAAAATCTAATTCTTTTGTAATCAACTTAACAGATACTACAATAGAAGCTAGCAAAGTTTTTGATAGCAGACCACCTTCCTATAATTTAGTTGAAAGTAACCAAAGCCATTTATTACAATCGTTTTATGGTTGGGAAATTAGTGCGCACAATCACACCTTTGATACAAGTGCCATGGTAATGATGGATTTTGATATTCCTCAAAATAATTATTGCCAGTTTATGTATATATTACCATTTACTAAAAATTCGGCATTATTTGAAGTAACACGTTTTGGAAAAGAAAAAATCACAAAGCAGGAGGCTGAAATAATTTTAAAAGATTACTTAGCTAAATTTGGTTTTTCTTATCAAATACTGGAAGAAGAAAGTGGCATAATACCAATGTCATCGTGCGAAATTACAAAAACAAACTATGGTGAAAATTGGATTGTTACAGGTGCAAATGCCAATATGGTAAAACCAACCACCGGTTATGCTTTTCACAATATGGCAACAGATGCAAACAATTTGGTTACTGCTTTGGTTAATCAGCAGACATTCATCCGAGAAAAGTATTTTACACGATTCAAGTATTTTGATAGTTTACTGCTTAAAATATTAGAGGAAACGCCTCAACACGGAAAAAAAATATTTCAAAATTTATTTCATCATATTTCAATCAATAATGTGTTAACATTTTTGAGCGAAAAATCTTCCTTGACCAAAGAACTTTATATTTTCTCAAAACTTCCTATTTTAATTTTTTTACGTGTAGCATGTAAAGATCTTTTTGTCCGCTGTACCAAACTTTCTCCTGCTTACTTAGCATTTATTATTACCCTTGTTTCGTTATTTTTTTACTCTTTACATTTAGATAGCTTTCTTTGGGTGCTCTTAGGCATAGGTTTCCTTAGTGTTGGCCTTTCTCACGGAGCGCTTGATTACCTTACCGAAAAAGTTATTCATACCAGAGGGCAATTTGTAAAATATATTGCAACGTATCTGATAAAAGGCACTTTGTTAGGTTTGCTTTGGATTTTTATGCCTGACTTAGCATTAGTAGTTTTCTTGGCCTTTTCAGCTTGGCATTTTGGTGAGGCCGATTTTAGAGAATGGAACCTTAAACAAGGCTTTAGTTCTTTTATTTGGGGTGTTATAGTTTTAACTACCATCTTGTTTTATCACCAACAAGAAACAATTGCCGTTCTTCAGCACATTAAAGGTTTACATTTGCATCAGTTTTTTACGAGCTTATCAGCAAATCAATTATTTATTGGAAAATTGTCGTTGTTTTTTTTCTCATTACTTTTTGCAGCCTTCAACAGGTCAAAGTTGATGCTTTTAACACTAAGCTATCTGCTTCTTACTTCAATGTTATCGCTCCTTGTTTCGTTTGGAATTTATTTTGTGGTGCAACATAGCTTGCATGGCTGGCGCCACTTAAAAAATGATTTAAAAACTAATTCATTTAACCTTTGGTTAAAAGCACTTCCTTTTAGTTTAGGAGCTGTGCTAATTTTTTTAACCTTTATGTTACTCAATAACAAGGATTACACTGGTGTTTTCTTTATAATATTATCGTGTATTAGTATGCCTCACATATTTTCAATGCATAATTTTTACGTAAACTCAAGTAAAAAATAGAGATAGATTTAAAGCAGATTGTTTTTATAAAGTTGATTCAAGTTAGGTTCCTTAGTTAAGGGATTTAAAAATAGTTGGTGTTTTTTACAAATCAAAACTTTTATTGTCCTCCTCATCTAACTGTCTGCTTAAAATTGGTTAGAACAAGTTATACCAAATACATTTATTACATGATCCAATGATGGTGGTCATGCTGAACTTGATTCAGCATCTCAGAGACTCTGAATTAAGTTCAGGGCGACAAACTGCTTGCACTATCTATTACTTAATGGTATTAATTATTAGCAACCAATATTAATTATAGAGCGATTAGTTCAGTGCTGCTATAAAGAGGTTCAACGCTCAATATTATTTATAATATTAAGCCCTAAATACTAGTAGCACTAACATTTTTTAAGAATTTAGTCTGCCTAAGCTAGGTATTAATGTCTATTTTCACTAAAAATTACGTGTTATGAAATGTTTACTTTCGGTTTTATTTTTTTGTTTGGCTAGTGTTGGTTTTTCGCAAAACACATTAAAACCAGTTACTTGGTCTGCTACTTATGTTGAAAAATCGGCAACCGAGGGCGAAATTGTGTTTACGGCAACCATTCAAAAAAAATGGCATATTTATTCTCAGCGTCCAACAGATGTTGGTCCAATACCAACTTCGTTTACGGTAACACCTAATGCCAATGTTAATTTAGTTGGCAAAGTAGAGGAAGAAGCCGCACACGAAGAATTTGTGCCAGCGTTTGATGCTAAAGTGTTTGTTTTTAGTGATCAAGCTGAATTTAGACAAAAATTAATTCGTAAAAGTAATGCTGCTTTTACAGTAAGTACAGCACTCGAATTTATGACTTGTAATGATTTACAATGTCTTCCGCCAAGCACGTTGCAGTTTGTTGTAGCAATTCCTGCGGTAGTTAATGCAGCTAAAAAATAGATTGTGCGCCAGCAAAGAATTTAATTTAGTTTTACATCACTTATACTTTTATTTTAAAATAGTTTTACTTTTACTTTATAAACTTTAATTATGCTTAAAAAAATATCACTTCTTATTGCCTTGTTTGTTACAACAATTTCATTTGTGCTCGCTCAAGATAATCCGGTACATTTTAAATTAAGTTCAAAAAAAGTAACCGATTGCGAATATGATTTGCAATTTGTGGCTTCTATAGATGAGCCGTGGCATATGTATTCGTTAAGTCCTGTAAAAGATGGACCAAATCCAACGGTGTTTATTTTTACAAAATCTGCTGATTATGAGTTGGTAGGTAAACCAAAAGAAAGCAAACCTATTAAAGAATTTGATAAAGTGTTTGAAATGAATGTGCAGTATTTTGAGCATACAGCAACATTTACGCAGCGTGTTAAATTAAAGTCAGATAAAAAAATAACTATTCAAGGTAAATATGAATACCAAGCATGCACCGAGGAAAAATGTATTTTTCCACCAGCCGATAAATTTGATTTTCAATTACAAGGTACTGCTGCTTGTTTAGCTGAAGCTGTAGTTACAAGCACCATTACACCAGTTGCAGCAGCTAAAAGTGATAGTGTTTTAAAAACAGATTCAGTAATTGAAACCGCCACGCAAAATAGTGCTGAGTCGTCTAACGTAAAAGTTAAACAAGCGGATGCAGAAACTACAGAAGTAAAAACTCCAAAAACATGGTGGGCCATTTTTATTGCCGGTTTTATTGGAGGGGCACTTGCCTTGCTAACACCATGCGTTTTTCCAATGATTCCAATGAATGTGAGTTTTTTTACTAAACAAAGTAAAACTAAAGCACAAGGTGTGCGTAACGCTTTATTGTATTCGGTTTCTATTATTATTTTATATGTTGCTTTAGGTTTAGGAGTAACCTTAATTTTTGGTGCAGGAGCATTACATTCTTTGTCAACCAACGTGTGGTTTAATTTGGCATTTTTTGCTCTATTATTCGTTTTTGCTTTATCGTTTTTAGGAGCATTTGAAATTACCTTGCCAAGCGCCTTCGTTAATAAAATGGATGCAAAATCAGATAGAGGCGGCTACATTGGTATTTTCTTTATGGCGTTTACATTAGCGTTGGTTTCTTTTTCGTGCACAGGTCCAATCATTGGAACACTATTAGTTGAGGCATCTTCTACGGGAAATATTTCTGGACCATTTTGGGGCATGTTTGGTTTTTCGTTGGCATTGGCATTACCATTTGGTTTTTTTGCAGCGTTTCCGGGTTATTTAAATTCATTACCGCAATCTGGTGGTTGGTTAAATTCAGTAAAAGTTACTTTAGGATTTTTAGAATTAGCCTTGGCTTTAAAATTTGCTTCTAATGCCGATTTAGTTGTTCAAGCAGGTATTTTAACGCGCGAAGTTTTTGTGGGATTATGGATTGTGATATTTGCTTTATTAACGATGTATTTATTAGGGATGTTTAAAACATCGCACGATAGCGATTTAAAACATGTTTCGGTAGGGAGATTATTAATTGCTATGATTTCTTTTTTTATGGTAATTTATTTAATTCCTGGAATGTGGGGAGCACCATTAAAATTATTTTCTGGTATTTTACCTCCTTTAGAATATTCAGAATCGCCTCATGGTTTTGGTGGTTCGGGTAATGGTACTTCAGCTGAAAATGCAATTCCGCAAGATGCAGAGTTTGGGAAGTTTATGGAGGTTAATAAAAATGGAATTGTTCATTTTAAAAATGATTATGAAAATGCGTTAGCCTATGCAAAAAAAGTTGGTAAACCTTTATTAATTGATTTTACTGGACACGCTTGCGCTAACTGTCGTAAAACAGAAGATTACGTTTGGCCAGACGCAGAAGTAACTAAGCGATTGAATGACAAGGTGGTTTTGGTTTCTTTGTATGTGGATGATAAACGCGAGTTAGATTCTAAAGATTATATGACCGTTCAATGGTATGGTAAGGAAAGACAAATTACCGACATTGGCGACAAGTTTAAATACATGGAAGAAAAAATTTACGGTCAGAGCACCCAACCATTATATGTTTTAGTAGATGGTAATGAAAAAGTATTAAATACCATACGAGGTTATAATGCTAGTATTCCTGAATACATTAAGTGGCTAGATGAAGGTGTTACAAATTACAAAAAGTAACGATGCGCTTTGTAATTCAACGAGTTTCTGAAGCATCGGTTAAAATTGATGGTGCTATTTACTCCGAAATACAAAAAGGTTTTTTAGTATTAGTTGGTGTTGAGGAATTGGATACCAAAGAAGACGCAGAGTGGTTGTGTAATAAATTAGTTGGTTTAAGAATTTTTGGAGACGCTGATGATAAAATGAATTTATCATTGCAAGATATAAATGGCAATATTTTATTGGTATCTCAATTTACTTTATTCGCATCAACTAAAAAAGGTAACCGCCCGTCATTTATCAAATCTGCAAAACCTGAAATAGCAATTCCTTTGTATGAATATTGTATTCAGCAATTATCTCAACTTATAAATAAACCTATTAAAACCGGTCAATTTGGTGCTGATATGAAAGTAAGTCTTATCAATGATGGACCAGTTACTATTTTGATGGATAGCAAAAATAGAGAATAATTTTTATTTTTTTTAATAAACTCCAACCTTGAAATATTCAAGTTGTATTTGAATATTTCAAGGTTGGACTTTTTATATTTTTGGTAAATATTTAGTAATAAACGTTAATAAATCAACAACTATTATTTTATTTTTATTAATAAAATCAGCAGTTCCCGAGCATATTACAAAGTTAAGTTTACTTCCTAAATCTTCTATACTATTATAATATCCTTTAGATACCACGGGCGCTTTACTTAATTTTATTTCAATACATGCTTTAACAGTATTGCCATGTACTAATACTAAATCGCATTCTGCACCTGCATGGGTTCTATAGTAATAAGCGTCAATTCGGTTTGGTGCTGAATAAATAATTTGACTAATGACATAGCCTTCCCAGGATGCACCAACAGATGGATGATTGAGTAATTCTTTGTCGTTATGTATTCTAAGTAAGTAATGTAAAATGCCGCTATCATTAATGTATATTTTTGGCGCTTTTAATATTCGCTTACCATTGTTTACAAAGTAAGGAGGCAGTCGTCGAATTAAAAAAGCGGCTTCTAAATAATCTAAATAGCGTTTCACTGTTGTGCCACTTAATTCTAATGATGATCCAAGGTTTTCAGCGTTTAATATAGATCCTTGCAAATGCGCTAACATTCCCCATAGTTTTCGCATAACAATTGGTGAAAATCGTACATCAAATAAAAATGGTAAATCTCTTTCAATATAAGTAGTTACAAAAGCATCTAGCCAACCAAACACCATTTCGTTATTTTTTAAAGTTAATGGTTTTGGAAAACCGCCTCTAAACCAATGCCTTTTTAAGCTAATAGTTGTTGGTAATTCTTTTAAAGCAATTGGATGTAAATTAAAATAATATACACGCCCAGCTAAACTTTCTGAAGCGCCTTTTAGTAAATCGGGTGATGCAGAACCAGTAATAATAAACCGAGCCGGTTTTCGCTTTTCATCTACTAATGCCCTTAGCAGTGGAAATAGTTTTGGCATTCGTTGAACTTCATCAATCAATACACAATCATCTATGTAATTGGTTAAATATTCTTCTGCATCTCTACTTAATGTATTGAAATCACTGTTTTTTTCTAAATCTAAATAGTGCGTTTTCTTTTTTAATGATTTAGTAATTTCTTTTACTAGGGTAGTTTTTCCAACTTGCCTAGGTCCTAATATCACAATAACTGGAAACTCCTTTAAATACTTGTTTATAGTAATTATTATTTCTCTATTTATCATAAAACAAAGATAACACTTACCTTGAAATATTCAAATTTAATTTGAATATTTCAAGGTTGAGCTATAAAATAATTAATAGTTTGTAGTAAAATTTTATCACTACAATTTAGGCGCAAGGCATAATTTCTTCAATTAATAATTGAATAGTTGTTGCACCTCTAAATTCATTTACTTTTATTTTATAAACTATATCTACAGGTATATTTCGCTTAAAGAAATTTAAAAAATCACCTTTATTAAAAGCGATGGCTTCTATTTTAGTAAGTTGAGTAGTGGGTTGATACACTTCTAATTTTAAATGATTGTTGCCAACAATTTTCGCATAACCTGTATCTAAAATATTTTTGCTGCAAAATAGAGGTGTCATATTATTTGGTCCATGCGGCGCAAATTGATTTAGTATGCGAATAAGTTTATCATTTATGTTATCCAATAAAATTTCTAAATCTATTTCTACAGTCGGATTTAGCATTTCTGCTTTTATGGTTCTTGAAACTTCGTTTTCAAATGCCTCTGCAAATGCTTTCACATTTTCAGTTTTTAATGAAAGCCCAGCGGCAAATTTATGACCACCAAATTGTTCGAGTAAATGACTACAATTTTCAATAGCTGTATAAACATCAAAATCTTTTACACTTCGCGCTGAACCTGTTGCCATGCCATTTGATTCAGTTAAAATAATTGTTGGCTTGTAATAACGCTCAATCATACGAGAGGCCACAATGCCAACCACACCTTTATGCCAAGTAGGATTAAACAATACAGTTGATTTTTTGAAAGGTGTAATAGGATCTAAATCCATTGTTTCAAAAGCTTCGTCTGTTATGCTAATATCAATATCTCTGCGCTGAGAATTTGTTTCATTAATTTTTTTAGAAAACTCAGTAGCTTCATCCGTATCACTAATTAATAATTCTACAGCTTTTGAGCCATGTTCAATGCGGCCTGCTGCATTTATTCTTGGTGCAATTGTAAATACTAACGTATTAATGTCTAATTCTTTATCTTGTTGTTTATTTAACGCTAAAAGGGCTTTTAAACCCGGACGAGGATTTGTATTAAGTAATTTTAATCCAAAATGAGCTAGTACTCTATTTTCACCATCTATTGGTACAATATCTGCGGCAATACTAGTTACCACAAGGTCTAAGTAATCAAATACTTCCCGTTCATCAATGCTATTTTGTAGGCAAAAAGCTTGAGCTAATTTAAACCCAATTCCGCATCCCGCTAATTCTTTATAAGGATAGGGGCAATCGCTTTGTTTAGGGTCTAAAACGGCAATGGCGTTTGGTATTTCTTCACCGGGCAAGTGATGATCGCAAATAATAAAATCTATATTTTTAGAGTTAGCGTAATCAATTTTATCGTTGGCTTTGATGCCGCAATCTAATGCAATAATTAAGCTATAATTATGTTCTTCAGCGTAATCAATACTTTTAAAAGAAATACCATATCCTTCGATGTATCTATCAGGAATGTAATAGCGTATTTCAGAAATATATTTTTTAAAAAAACTATATACAAGTGCAACAGAGGTTGTCCCATCTACATCATAATCGCCAAATATTAAAACTTTTTCGTTGTTATTAATGGCTTTAATAATTCGTTCAATAGCAATGTTCATTCCTTTCATTAAAAAAGGATCATGCAGCGTTTCTAAACTTGGTCTAAAAAAAGTTTTAGCTTCTTCAAAACTAGAGATACCTCTTAACGCTAATAATTTTGCAATGGTTTCATCAACAGCTAAAGTGTTTTGTAAATCAGAAACTACTTCTGAATTTTTTATATGATGTATGTTCCATTTTTTTTGCACGATAATAGTTTTGAAAGTTAGATGGTTTTGAAAGTTAAATTGTTAAATAATTATAGAAAATTATAATCTAACTTTCTGCACATTGTAACTCATTAACTCTCTAAACTTATATTAAGCAAGATTATGATAAACAGACATGATATCATCATCATCTTCCATTTTATCTAACATTTTTTGAAATTCAATTTCCTGTTCATCCGTTAATTCTTGAGTTGTAGTAGGGATAAATGATTTGATAGTTTCTTTCACGACATATTTTTTTTCTTCTAAGCCAGCCTGCATCGAACCAAAATCAGTAAAAGCCACTTGAACAATTAACTCATTAGTTTCATCATCCCAAGTTAATTCTTCAGCACCAAAATCAATAAGATCCATTTCAACATCGTCGTGATTTAAGCCAGTAGAATCTACTTTAAATAAGCCCTTACGCTCAAACATAAAACTTACCGAACCTGTTGTGCCAACAGAACCGTTTGCACGGCTAAAATACAAACGTAAATTTGCAATGGTACGGGTTGGGTTATCCGTAGCACATTCCACAATCACTGGTACTCCATAAGGTCCATGACCTTCATATATAACTTCATCATAATTACTTGTGTCTTTTTCAGAAGCACGTTTAATGGCCGCATCAATATTTGTTTTTGGCATATTAACAGCTTTAGCATTTGCAATACAAGCTCTAAGGCGTGGGTTTAATTCTGGGTGCGGTCCACTCAGCTTCACAGCCATTACAATTTCTTTTCCGATTTTAGTAAACTGCTTGGCCATTTTAGCGTAGCGTTTAAACATTGTTGCTTTTCTGGTTTGAAAAATACGTCCCATTATATATAAATCTTAAATTATCTAAATTTCGACAAATTTAACTCAAAATCTCAATTGCTTCATTATTTTTGCTGCAAATTAAGAACAATAATGAGCACTTTTCAGACTTTAGATACTTTTCAAGTTCATATACTATTACCTCAGATTTTCACAAGTCGTTTTGTTGCGCTTATACCTTCTCAGCGTCAGCGGGTTAATGAGCTGCTTGAAGAACGCACCATCCTAAATTATGCTTTGGATATTGATTGGAGTAATTTATGGCTTACGATGCAAGCTAAAGATCAAGCCACAGTCATGGATATCTTGGCTACGTTTCCAATAATTAAAGACGTTAAAGTAGAGATTTTTGAATTGGCTTTTTTTGATTCTGCTCCAATGGGTTTGCCTGATTTGATTATGAATTAGTGGATAGTCTTTCTAAAAATTAAACTACTTAGGATAATACAGTTTTAAAGTAAGGCTAATTCAACTTATTATTTAAACTGCTTTTGTATTTTTTAAGTGAACTATTCAATCATTTTTACATGATGCTTTTTTGTAAAGTTTAGTGTTAAAAGATTTTTTCTATTGTTTCTTTATGTTGCATGGACCAAATTAACAAGCTATTGGTAACTTGATCTAAACCTAATTTTTTCGAAATCCGTGATCTATTATTATCCACCGATTTTGGTGTGATAAAAAGAAGCTCGGCGATTTCTTTAGAAGTGTAATTTTTACAAACTAATTTAAGCGTTTTTAATTGAGTAGAAGTTAGTTCTTTTAATAGTAGTTCTATTTTATGAATTTCTTTATTTGACTCGGTTATTTCTTCTTGAATATCTCTTAGTGATTCGCTCCAATAAAAGTTATTGTTTAAAACTGACTTAATTGCATCTACAACCTCAAACGTAGAATTATCTTTAATTAAATAACTTTTCGCTCCATTTTCTTTTGCCTTTTCAAGTAACGCTCTCTCTTTATACATGGTTAAAATAATCACCTTTGTTTTCAGATTATTTATTTTAATTTTTTGACATATCTCTAAGCCATCAAAACCTGGCATATTAATATCTAGCACCGCAATATCAGGGAGTTCTTTTTCAATATTTCCCCATGCTTTTATGCCATTATCTGCTTCAAACAATATTGAATTTGAAATACCACTTTGAATTACATTACAAAGTCCAACCCTAAATATTGGATGATCGTCTGCAACAAGTATTTTAAGTTTTGTCATTTATTTCTATAGTTAATTTAATTCCTTTATTGTTTTCATTATCTGCAATCATTATATCAGCATTAATTAGTGTTGCTCGTTGATATATATTTTTTAATCCTAGACCTTTTTGCTCCATATTTTTTTTGAATCCGATTCCATTATCATAATAGGTTATCCGAGTTTTTTTGTTTTTTAAGTTATCAATTTCTAATCTAATAGCTACTGCTCCTGAATATTTTATACTATTGTGAATACATTCTTGTATAATTCTTAAAACATGTGTTTTAGTGTTTAAATCAAAATTATCAATTTTATTGTCAATTTCATAACTACAAATTATGCCAGTTTGTCGCTCAGTAATTTCAAATAAATTATTAATAAATTCTTTAAATCTTAAATGCTTTAAAGTTGACGGAAATAAATCTCGAGATATTTTACGTGTTTTTTCTAGCAAGTTCAATAAATCTTTTTCAATAACATCTATATTTTTTTCACTGTTTTCCGTCATTTTGATGAGTTTTTGCCTGGCAATAGTAATCCCAAGTCCTAGGTCATCATGTAAATCCATAGCGATCCGTTCCCGCTCTTTATCAATTTCATTAATTAATTGACTTGCATAAATTTCTTTTTGTTTTTTTACTCGTCTTTCTAATATATAAAAACCAAACACAGTAGATAATATTATTATCATAATAACCACTATTATATAATATGTTTTATTTAGGTTGTAAATTTCATTTTCTTTTTTTAATAATGTATTTTCATTTTGTTGATTTTGCAATTTTTGTTCTTTTTCGGCTAACTGGTTTATAAAAATCAATTCGTTTACTACTTTGTTATTGGAAGCTTTATCAATACTATCTTTTTGATTAATATATTTTTTCATCATGATTAAAGCATTCAAATGATCTCCAATGGCCTCGTAAGCGTTACTCAGGTTTTCGTAGTATGAAGGTGCAATAATTGGAACATCATTGTTTTGGGAATATATCATTGCTTCATTTGAAATGGATACAACCGTATTGTAATCTTTCATATCTAAAAATATTTTTGCAATTTGAATGTATACATTTATAGATTCGAGGATTAGTTTTCTTTCAGTTACAGTTTTAATTGCTTGCAAAGAATATTTATTCATGTTTAATTTATCGCCTAATTTTGAATAACAATAGGCTAAATTCAAATACATATATGAGATTTCATAGTAAAAATTGGTGTTTTCATAAAAAATCAAGTTCTCTTGATAAATTGATAAAGCTTCCTTTATTTTGTTTTCTTGTAGATAGAGAATTGCAATATTACTGTTAATATTGGCCGCAAGTTTTTTATTATTAATTTGTTTGGCAATGTTTACAGCGGTATTAAATTCTTTTTTTGCATCTGCAATTTTTCCTAATGTTTGATATTCTCCACCTATATTATTTCTGCATGTTGCTTCATAGTACAAATCTTTTTTTTGAATAGAATAATTAAGTGCTTTATACATTTTATTCAAACTTGAATCGTGTCTTATTTCTGACTGATAAATTTGACCTAAAGCCATGTTTAAAATAATTTGAGCCAAGGTGTCATTTGGTTCATTTTTTTCTTTTATAGAATACAATTTTTTAGCACGTTTAAAATCACCGTTTTCTATCCATATATAACTCCGTTTTAAATCAATTAGGTTTTTTAAATTTCTGTCGGGATATTTTTTTAGGATAGAAATTGCGGAATCATAAAACACAACGGTTTTGTTAAAGTCGGCTCTAAAATAGTAGTAGGTTCCAATAATGTGTAAAACATCTGCTTCTTTTTGGGGGGATTTTATTTCTTTTGCAATTTGTTTTAATTTGTTAACTATTTTAAAGAAAGAAGCGGTATCGTAACTTGGTAGAGTTTGTATACTATCTCTTAGTTTTTGATACTTTAAAATCGGATTCTGTGCTATCAAAATTGAAACGCTAAAAATATATATTGAAATTATGAGAATCCTTTTTTTCATTTTTGTTAATTATAATAGATTGATCAGTTAACAGTTAGTTGATGAAAATTATTAAAACTCAATTAAATAAAAGAAAATTAATCTACTAGATTTTCCCCATTATTTTAATCAAAGTTAAAAAATTATTGGAACTCATTAGATGGCTTGGACTTTTTATTGATAGGCGTGTTGAACGATTTGATTAAATTATAGATGCCATCAATCATATAGTAGCAAAAGAATACTGACATAGCAAAAAATCGTTTGGCAAGAACAAATATTTTCTCTTTCATAATTTGCAGTTTAAGAGAAGTTAACTTGTACAGAAATTAGACATAAATTTTAGTCGGAAACTTTGAACTTACGAATCCGTTTAAAACTTCAAATACAACTTATGTTATGGTTTAATTGCAGAAAGAAACTTCATTAATTCATTGAGTTCAGTGTTTTTTAATTTTATTATTTGAGGGGTAAACCCCTTATTTATCAAAACTCATATCAATTAATTTTGATAAGTTATTTTAGAAAAAAAGATGAAGAAAAAAGCGATATTATCACTCTCTTTCTTAATATTTTCTTTATTTGGTTTTTCTCAGACCACATATGTTAACTTTTTTACTCTAGGTACAGGTATAGCTGAAGGGGGTAGTACATCTCAAACTTTTACAATAAACTCCGTTAATGATGGTCTTCAAGGTACAACCGCGGATGGCTGTGTCACAATGACTGGCACAACCAGTATTGGTGGTGGTGTGTTTGCAAAAGATACTTATCCCAATGCTGGGAAGACATTAGGATATTTTAATAATCTAAGCGATTTCACTTACTATATTGGCGTAAATTGGGGGTCAATTGGAACAAGATCTATAACTACTGTTTTAGATTTTTACAAGGGTTCCGCAACACCATCAATAAGAGTAAACCTCCCAATACAATTTAATTTATATGACATTAATTCTGCTCAGTGTAATGCATCATCTACAAACTTGTTTATTGATTTAGTTTCTATTAGTGCATATTCTGTAAGTTCAAGTGGTACGATATCAGGTACATTACAAAACCCAACTATAACAAATTTAGTAAACTGGGATTCATTTACTTTAAACCCTATCACTATTAAAGGAGATGATTTACCGGGGGCAAATTCCAGAAGTGCAACTCTAGTCTTTTCTTCTACAAACCAAGTACATAGAATGGTCTTTACTTATTCTTGTGCAATCGGTAATCCGGCCAATAATACAGGAGACCCATCCGCTTGTACTTTTACTTCAGGAGCAATAACAAGCGCTACAGATCCAAAAGCACAGCATTATATGATTGGGGGAATGACAATAGGAGGAATTACCTGTTCAACCCTACCAATATCACTACTTGATTTCAATGTAAAATGTCAATCAGACAAGCCGTTAATTACATGGTCAACTGCTATCGAACAAAACAATAATTACTTTTCAATTTTAAGATCATCAGATGGAGTTAATTTTAACTCAATAGCAACAGTAAATAGTCAGGGAAATGGCAATGGCACGCAAAATTATAGTTTCATGGATAATAACCCTTTGAGTGGGCATTCATACTATAAATTAAAACAAACTGATTTTGACAATTCTGAAACAGAATTTACTTCAAAACCTTATTTTAAGAATTGCTCAGATTTACCATTTGATATTATTGTATTATCTAATCCATTTAGTAACGAATTAAGTTTGAATTTAAAAACAACAGTTTCAGCAGTAATATCAATGTCTATTTATGATGTATTGGGTCAAGAGGTAAAGAGAGTATACGACAATACTATATTAGAGGGAGAAACAACAAAGCTCACGGTTAATACAGATGAATTGGCACAATCTATATATTTTTTAAGTGGTTATGTTAATAATGAGCCATTTACTGTAAAATTAATAAAAGCAGACTAATTAATATTCAAAATAATTTAATAAGCTTAAATTTAATTAGTAATTGTAATTTTGATAGTTGGTTTATGATTATCAAGTTTTAATGTTTTTGTACTTACTAATTGAGGGGTATCCCCCCTTTTATAGTCGAATATTGTTTTTTATTTTTAATAAATTGTTTTTTTAATCTCACGAAAAAAAATCAAATTGAATTAATACAATGTTTATTTATGAAATAGCCATTTTTTCCTAAACTAAATGAAGATAAACTGACTAAATCATATAATTCAGTAAAACAATAATAACTGTATATGGACTGCAAAATAAAAATTTATGTCAAGGTTCTGTTTATTTATTTTTATGGAATACATTTAAATGCCCAAACAACTCTTCCATTTATTACTCCTGGTGCTACAACTTGGACTGTGCCTAGCTGTGTTACCTCTGTAACTGTTGAGGCTTGGGCTGGCGGCGGCGGCGGCGGTGCTGTATGGTCAAGATTTGATCCTACAGATAATGGCTCGTTTTCAGCTGAAGCTTGCACTGCAGCAGGTGGTGGTGGTGGTGGTGGATTTGTTAGAAGGGTTTATGCAGTAATTCCAGGGCAAGTCTATAGTATAGTTGTAGGTGCAGGTGGAAATGGAGGAACGGTTAATGCATCTGGTAACTTTAGAGCAAACAATGGTTCTTCAGGAGGAAATAGCACTTTTTCAGGCCCAGCTACTGCGGCGCCAGGAATTTTGACGGCTTTTGGTGGAACAGGTGGCTCTGCAGCAAATTTTTTAAGAAGTAATTGTCTTGGAGGTTGTTTTATAAATCACGAAGGTATTAATGGCCCTGGAGGTAATGGCGGTGGAGGAGCTAATGCAACTACAACTTTTATCGGCGGTAATGGTGCTGCAGGAGTTCATAGCGGTAGCACTAATGACAAGAGCGGTGCGGGTGGTGGTGGTGCAGGCTCTTCTGCTAGTGGCGGGAATGCTACTGCTATAACTACTGGTGGTCTTGGAGGTTCCACAGGCGGTGGTAGCGGCGCAAATGGTATTGTTCAACCATTTGGGTCTGGTTATTTGGGCACTAACGGAAATAATGGCAATACAATTGGTGGTGCTGGTAGTGGCGCTTGTGGTCATAATCGACAAGCAAGCAGTAGCACTCACAGATCGAACGTTGGAGGAAATGGTTCTAGAGGGGAAGTTAGAATTACTTTTGTAGCCGCATCACCAGGTATAACATCTGTAAGCTCTCCTACAATATTATGTAATTTACCAACAGTTCAATCAGTTATAACATATACCAATGGAGCAACAACTTTTAATTGGTTTGGTCCGGGTGTTATTTTTGGTGGGAATACAGCAACTGTTACTGTAAATGTAGGAGGTATATACTCATATACAGCCTCCGCAGCAGGATGTGTTAGTATAGGTACGATTGCCGTAAACACCAATACTAACCAACCAGCAGCAACGGCAACTATATCTGCATCGAATACTTGTTCAATATCATCAGTTACTTTACAAGGTGGCCCTCTGGCGGGAGTAACTTACAGTTGGAGCGGAGCCGGATTAATAGGTCCTACGAATCAATCAACAGCCTCGATAACAGCACCTGGGTCATATACACTCTTGACAACAAGTACAGTAAATGGTTGTACAAACACTGCAGTGGTTACACCAACTGCAAATAGCTCAACATCAGTAATTCCAATAATATTAGTTAATAGCGGTTCCATTTGTTCAGGAAGTTCATTGACTTTAACTGCAACTGGTGCAACAAATTATACTTGGAGTCCAACAACTGATTTAAGTTCGGCGACAGGAAGTGTGGTGGTTGCCAATCCAAACTCAACAACAACCTATTCTATAATTGGGGCTAATGGATCTTGTACTTCCACTGCAACTAGTACTGTGGATGTAGCAAATACGCCAACTTTAGGTGTTAATAGTGGTTCAATATGTTCAGGAAATTCATTAACCTTAACTGCAACTGGTGCAACAAATTATACATGGAGTCCAGTAACTGATTTAAGTTCAGCCACAGGAAGTGTGGTGGTTGCCAATCCAAATTCAACAACAACCTATTCTATAATTGGTGCTAATGGCTCTTGTACTTCCACTGCAACTAGTAATGTGAATGTAATAACTACACCAACTTTAGGTGTTAATAGTGGTTCAATATGTTTAGGAAATTCATTAACCTTAACTGCAAATGGTGCTACAAATTACACATGGAGTCCAACGACTACTTTAAGTTCATCGACAGGAAGCATTGTTGTTGCCAATCCAAACACAACTACTGTTTATTCTGTTATTGGAGCAAACGGTTCTTGCACGGCAACGGCAAATAGTACAGTTAATGTTACCTCAAATTCTACTCTAACGGTCAATAGTGGTTCCATTTGTTCAGGTAGTTCATTAACCTTAACTGCAAACGGAGCATTAAATTATACATGGAGTCCAACGACTAATTTAAGTTCATCTACAGGAAGTGTAGTTGTTGCAAATCCAAATACAACTACTATTTATTCAGTTATTGGAGTAAATGGCAATTGCACGGCAACTGCAAATAGTACAGTTAATGTTATCTCAAATCCTACTCTAACAGTCAATAGTGGTTCCATTTGTTTAGGAAGTTCATTGACTTTAACTGCAATCGGCGCAACAAATTATACATGGAGTCCAACCACAAATTTAAGTTCCTCAACAGGAAGCGTTGTAGTTGCAAATCCTAATTCAACAACAATATATTCTGTTATTGGTGCAAACGGATTTTGCACGGCAACGGCAAATAGTACAGTTAATGTTATCTCAAATCCTACTCTAACGGTCAATAGTGGTTCCATTTGTTCAGGTAGTTCATTAACCTTAAATGCAAACGGAGCATTAAATTATACATGGAGTCCAACCACAAATTTAAGTTCCTCAACAGGAAGCATTGTAGTTGCAAATCCTAATTCAACAACAATATATTCTATTATTGGTGCAAACGGCTCTTGCACTGCAACGGCAAATAGTACAGTTAATGTTATCTCAAATCCTACCCTAACGGTTAATAGCGGATCTATTTGTTCAGGAAGTTCATTGACTTTAACTGCAAATGGTGCGGCAAACTATACTTGGAGTCCAACTACTAATTTAAGTTCATCTTCAGGAGGTGTAGTTTTTGCTAATCCAAACACAACTACTGTTTATTCAGTTATTGGAACAAATGCATTTGGTTGTGTGAGTTCAACTAATACCACATTAACAGTTGTTTCAACACCTACAATTAGTGCAATAGCAAATCCGCCGTCAATTTGTGCAGGACAAACATCTTCACTTTCTGTCGTTGGAGCATCAAATTACACTTGGTCTCCAGCAAGCACTATTTCTGCTGTAAATAGTAGTTCTACAATTGCAAATCCTATTACAACAACTATTTATACCATATTAGGATCAACTGGTAATTCTACTTTTTTATGCACAGCATCTAACACGGTTCAGGTAAATGTAATACCAGCACCAACAATTACGGTGAGTACGCAAGCTATAATTTGTGAAGGACAATCAACAACTATTTATGCCATTGGGGCAAATACCTATACTTGGAGTCCAACCATTGGATTGACTAATCCTTATGCTGCATCTTCCAATTTAACTCCAAGTGGTTCTGGAACTTTTATATATACAGTCACTGCTGCAAACAACAATTGTATAACAACTGAAACTGTAGAAGTGGTTGTTAATCCTTTACCAATAATAAATGCTGGATCAGATACAACAATAAATATTGATAATACATTGGTTTTATTTGGAACAGGTAATACCAGCGTCGGCTTCTTATCTACAGATGGTACACCATTGAGCTGTAATTATTGTTATTCTCTAACCGTAAATCCTCAAAACAACACATGCTATATATTAGAAGGAATCAATAATTTTGGCTGCAGAACAACGGATGATATTTGTGTTACAGTTACTAAAGATTGGGACGTTTTTATACCAAATGCCTTTACTCCAAATGGTGATAAATACAATGAAGTATTTATTCCGGTTGGATATGGAATAGCTCAAATAAACTTAACTATTTTTGATAGATGGGGACATCAAGTATTTAAAAGCAATGAAGAAATAATAGGATGGGATGGAAAAAAGAAGGGACAACTATGTGAACAGGGCGTTTATATTTACCAAGCAGAAGTTATTTCCCTTTCAGGAGTTAAACTTAACAAAATGGGACATGTAACTTTGCTCACTAGAGTGAGGTGATGTTAATTATTTATAACCAGTAATATACTGAAAGTATAATTTCACCTTAAGGTAAATGAATAAATTTTCTATCTGATTAGGAGATTTTTAAATTAATTGACGATTTACATTGTTTTTCATACAGCACTATTTATTGTTTATCACAATTTTTAAATACTTGATTTTAAATTTTCAAAAAGTATTATAAATATTATTTTGAAGTAAGAAGTATTATATATAATTTTCAAAAAAATAAATTACATGAATACGTCAATTACGTCAAAAAAATCAAAAGTATCAAAGCTTGCCGAAAATATTATTGGTTCTGAAATTATTAAACTTGCTGGTGAAGTAAATGAAAAAATAAAGCAGGGCGAAAAAATTTACAATATGACTATTGGAGATTTTAATCCCAAGGAATTTCCTATTCCTGCAGAATTAAAGCAATATATTGTTGATGCTTATTTTGATGATCAAACAAATTATCCAGCTGCTGATGGTATGTTGGAATTAAGAAATTCAGTTTCTAATTTATTAAAAGAGCGCGGGAATTTAGATTATAAAAACGATGAAATTTTAATAGCAGGTGGTGCTAGACCTATTATTTACAGTATTTTTAGAGCTTTAGTAGATCCAGATGATACGGTTATTTTTGCAGTTCCGTCTTGGAATAATAACCATTATTCATATTTAAACTCTGCAAAGGCAATTGTAATTGAAGCAACCGCCGAACAAAATTTTATGCCAACGGCGGCAGATATTAAACCTTATATTCAAGAGGCAACTTTAGTGGCATTGTGTTCACCTCAAAATCCAACGGGTACTATTTTTAGTAAAGAAGGTTTAGAAGAAATTTGCGATATGATATTGGCAGAAAATGCCCGTCGAGGACCAGATGAAAAACCTGTTTATTTAATGTACGATCAAATTTATTGGGCCTTAACTTTTGGCAACAATAAACATTATAATCCGGTTGTATTAAATCCAGAAATGAAAGCATTTACCATTTTTGTGGATGGCATCTCTAAATCATTATCTGCTACCGGCGTGCGAGTAGGTTGGAGCATGGGACCAAAAGCAATTATTGATAAAATGAAAGCTATTTTAACGCACGTTGGAGCATGGGCACCAAAAGCCGAACAAGTGGCAACTGCAAAATACTTAAGTAGTTTGTCGTTGTATGATGCTTTTATTGAAGAGCAAAAAACAAAAGTTATCACACGATTAGATGGTTTTTATAAAGGCTTTCAGGATTTAAAAAATGAAGGATTTAAAGTGGATGCAATTACACCTCAAGCCGCCATTTATTTAACCATAAAATTTGATTTACATGGCTTAAAAAAAACGGATGGAACTATCCTAACAACAACTAAAGATATTACTAAATTTATTTTAGATGAAGCTAAATTAGCAGTAGTTCCATTTTATGCCTTTGGCGCTGATGAAAATTCTACATGGTATCGGATGTCTGTTGGAACTTGCAAAGTGAGCGATGTGCAAGATGTAATTACTAATTTAAGGTTAGCACTTCAAACTCTTTCGTAGGTCATTTTCTTTGTTCTGTTTTTTAAATGGACTTTTTTATTTTAAGTCCAATTTATTTTTTAATATATTTACTAAAGCAAATTCAAATACAATGAAAAAACTATTATTTTATTTACTACTATCAACTGCTATTGCTCCTCAAGTTTATTCTAATCCTGGAGATACCACGTGGGTAACTATTTACAACCTTCGCAAAATTACGCAGTGGGGAAATTATGACACGTCTGCTGTTTTACCAACAGGAAAAACATTTCGGAAAATAAAATTGCATTATATTTTAGGAAGATATGCTTGTCCGGCAGGAACGCAATATTGTGGTTCTTGGGATTATACAACGCAAGTTTATGCAAAACCTGCAAACGCCGATACAGTTGAAATTGCAAGAATAATTACACCTTATGCAAATGATTGGCTAACTGCTAATAGAAAACATGATTTTACAGTTGATGTAACGGATTATGCATCTATACTAAATGGTAATTTGGATTTTAGATATAAATATGACGGCTACTCGTGGGGATTTACCTTAACCTTAAAATTAGAAATGATAGAAGGAACGCCTCCAATGAATGTTGTTTCTGCTAAGAATATTTACGATGGTTACTTCTCTTATGGTAATACAACGTATCCGATAGAAAATTATTTAATTGAAAAATCCTATCAATATAATACACCAGTTGCAAAAGCATATATAAAAAATACAATTAGCGGACATGGTGCGGATGATAATGATTGCAGTGAGTTTTGCAGTAAATACTATAATTTAAAAATAAATGGAGCGGCTGTTTCGCAAAAGCAATTATGGAAAAGTGATTGTGGAAAAAATGATATTTCTCCGCAAACAGGCACATGGCTTTATGATAGAGCTAATTGGTGCCCAGGACAGGTAGTGTATCCAATTAATCATGATATTTCATCAATTACTGCACCTGCATCTACTTTTTCTGTTGATTTAGATATGCAGCCATACACCTCGCCAACGCAATCAAATACTGGAGGATTTAATATTGTTTCGCAATTAATAACGTATGCTGCCCCAAATTACAGTAGAGATGTTTCAATT
>JBIKOX010000178.1:0-6038 GCA_044357775.1 Bacteroidia bacterium
CTTGGTAATATTAAAATTATTAAGCGTATCAATGTTTAATAATTGTTTTAAGCTCAACATAGCTATTTGATAGTTGTTATCTGATAGTGTAACATTTCCTTCTTCATTAGCTAATTGCGCTTTTAAATCGTAAACAGCACTTTTTGCAAGTGTCCCTGCATCCACCAATTTTTCAGTACGATCTAATTGTTCTTGTGTTATCTTAAATTGAGATTTGGCTATTTGTAATATTTCATCACTAAAAATAACATTGATATAAGCAGTAGCAACATTTAATGATAGATCATTTTTTTGCTGTAAGTAATTTTCTGCACTAGCTAGATATTGATATTGATTTGCTTTAATTGAATTATATTGGGATAATCCTGACCAAATAACAACATTTGATGAAATATAAAAGTTTTGGGATAATACTTGACTATTTGCAAATGTATTGGTGTATCGATCAATTGTTCTACCAAAATTATAAGTATGTTGCGCTCCTCCGTTTACACTAGGAAAAATGGCAGCTTTACTTTGAATGGAGTTATTTTTATTTATTTGACTTGCAATTTCCGCTTGCTTTAAATTAATATTGTTTTTTTGAGCAAAATCTATGCATTGCTGCAAATCCCAAAAATTGCTTTGAGCAAATACACCTGATGATAATCCCATTAAAAATATGGCGTAAACTTTTTTCTTCATTTTTTATAATTTTAAGTAGTCAATTTGTGTTTTTTTTATTGTATACTAAGTAAAAACATACAAATTGAGCCAAAAATAAATTGATAAAATCAATGGTAAATTTAACTAAAAAAGCGCTCCATTAAACCTCAATACATAAACGGAAAAAAAATAGTTGTATTGGTAAAAAGTAGGTTAATAAATACACTAAACTTGATTATTTTAAAATTATTAATATTGTTTAAATTAATTTTATTTAATGAAAACGTAGAAATAAAATCACTTCATGTATTTTTGTTTCACATCGCTATAGGTCGGGAAATTATTATGGTGCCAGTTCATAATAATTGTTCCATCTTTAATAAGCATTAAACCCGGATTCGCTCTAACCATTGTTTTTAATACAATGCCATCAGCATTTGCAAAATCATACATAGCCTGGTGTTTATGTTTATAATCATCAATCTGCTTGGCATCGCCAGCAGTTAATGCTAAAACTTTTATATTTTCGGAAGCTGCTAATTTATATAAATCATTAATTTTTGCATGAAGCGTTTCATCATCCTCTGTTTTTGTTAAATCGTAACAAACTAATAAAAACATATAATCTTTGTTGTTTAAAATGCTATCCTTTAAATCAACACCATCCATAGAAGTGATAGAGAAATCAACGATTTTTGGAGGATTGATGGCATCATGAATTAGTACATTATCTGTTGTAATCCACTTCCAATTTAAGGTATCTTGCCAAGGATAATTTTTCATATTAAAATGTTCTTGTTTGCCTGTTTTTAAATTTTCATAAATAAATCCAGATTCATATGCTGCCGGAACGTAGTCTGCTCCGGCTTTCATGTTATCTTTTATATTCATACCAATTGCATATGGTCTGAAATCAAATGGAGGTAAATTTCTATATGCATGTATTGGGAAAACAAAAGATAAGATAATTGCAATTATGGTTAACGATGAAGTTATTAGTCCTGAAAATAATTCATTAATACTTTCCCTACCAGAAATTAGTAATGTAATTAATATTAGAAGAGCAATGTCTTTCCAAAAGCTGGTCCATGGTTTTAATACTAAAAAATCTCCAAAACATCCACATGTCGTAACTTTATTGTAGCAAGCAGAATAAAACGTGAGAAAAGTAAAAAATACAATTTGAGTTAATAACAAACCGAGTGTTAAATTTCGCTTATAACCTACAAGTAGCATAAAACCTAAGGCCATTTCGCTTACACATAATAAAATAGATAATGGAAGTGCAATGTGAGCAAAACTTTCAAATAAAGATAAACCAGAATCTGCTTTAAATACTTCAAAATACTCTTGCAATTTATAACTAAATCCTAGTGGATCATTTGCCTTTATGAAACCTGAAAAAATAAATAATCCACCAACTAAAACGCGGGATATATGAGTAATAATTGGTAATTTTTTTAAAATACTAGAACCATTTATTAAAACAACTAACACTCCTAAAACTATACCAATTGTAATTTTACTGAAACAAGGTGGACAAATGTAAAATAATAAAGCGGCTAAGCCCGCCGACCAAATTACACGAAATGCGTTAGAGGATAAGAATTTTTTCATGTGTCTAAATTGTTTGTTTTTAAATAATTATATGTTTTAACCAGTTGAGTCTATTTTACTGGTGTCTATTAAAAATAATCGATTAAAGTTTAATTTTTTTTATTTTTTTTAACTAACAATATTTATCTAATAATGATTAATGAAGTGTATAATTTTATTATTTTCAATAAAAAAAGCCCTCAGATAATTAAATTTGAGGGCTTACATTTATATGAATCGTTATTTTTTTGCGTCTGCTAAAAATTGCGCTAATCCTTTATCTGTTAATGGATGATTTAATAAGGCAACAATTGCACTTAATGGAGCCGTAATAACGTCAGCACCAATTTTAGCACATTGTATAATATGCATTGGATGCCTAACAGATGCAGCTAAAATTTCTGTTTCATAACCATAGTTATCGTATATAATTCGAATATCATCAATTAAATCCATCCCATCTTGACTAACATCATCTAATCTGCCTACAAATGGAGAAACGTATGATGCTCCTGCTTTTGCAGCCAACAAAGCTTGTCCGGCGGAAAATACCAAAGTGCAATTTGTTTTAATTCCTTTATCGCTAAAGTACTTAATTGCTTTTATACCTTCCTTAATCATTGGTATTTTTACCACAATGCGAGGGTGCAAATCTGCTAGTATTTCGCCTTCGCGAACCATGCCTTCAAAGTCAGTTGCAATAACTTCAGCACTAACGTCGCCTGTTGTAATATTGCAAATGTCCACATAATGTTTTAGGATATTATCTTGTCCTTTTATACCTTCTTTTGCCATTAGTGAAGGATTTGTTGTTACGCCATCTAAAACTCCAAGGTCTTGGGCTTCTTTAATTTGTGCTAAATTTGCTGTGTCAATAAAAAATTTCATAGTATGTTTTTTTTTGTAAATTTAGGATAACCTAAAGTATAATGTACAGTTGTTTGTAGATTGTTTAAAGTTTATTTTTGCCTTTAAATGAAGAAAAAAAAGATAGTTGTATTTAGTGGGGCTGGAATAAGTGCCGAAAGTGGCATAAAAACCTTCAGAGATTCAGGCGGTTTATGGGAAGAGTATAAGATTGAGGACGTTGCTACTTTTGATGCGTGGAAGAAAAACAAGGAACTTGTATTGGAATTTTATAATCAAAGGCGTAAACAAATTTTAGAGGCGGTTCCTAATGAAGCTCATTTAATTGTTGCGAATTTTCAAAAGGATTTTGATGTGCAGGTTATTACTCAAAATATAGATGATTTACATGAAAGAGCAGGTAGCGAAAAGGTATTACATCTTCATGGTGAAATCATGAAAGGTCGAAGTACTGTAAAGTCGCATTTAGTATATCTGTTAAAGCATTGGGAAATAAAAATAGGGGATAAGTGTGAGTTGGGTTCACAATTAAGACCGCATATAGTATGGTTTGGCGAAGATGTTCCAGAAATGACGAAAGCTACGGAATTAGCGAGTGATGCAGATATTTTTATAACTATTGGTACTTCTTTAAATGTATATCCTGCAGCTAATTTAATTCATGTAGTAAAAAACGAAATTCCGAAATTTTTAATAGATCCTAATGTTTTAAATTTAGATTCTATAAATAACCTAACTGTTTTAAAAACGACCGCCGTGGAAGGCATGAAACTATTGTCAAAAAAAATAAGAAAATTATAGTACCTTTTTACAATGATTTTAGTTTGTTGTATAGAACTTAATCTTACGCTTGCAACAAGTCATTTTTTGTAAATATTCGAACTGGATAGATGGCTGCTAAAAATCCTATTCCTATTACAACTGAAAATATCCAAATAAAGTCTTTTAGCAGCATTATTATTGGGTAGTATGAAATCACATATTGCTCATCAAATTTTATTAAATGGAACTTTTGTTGCAATAAACAAACTACTAATCCAAGTAATAAACCAATTATTGCTCCTACTGAAGTAATTAAAAAACCTTCTTGCATAAATATAGTTCGTATAAATTTTTGATCAGCGCCTAAATTATAAAGTGTTTTGATGTCTTTTTTCTTTTCAATTATTAGCATTGTTAATGCACCAATTATATTAAACGTGGCAATTATTAGTATGAATGCCAAAATTATAAAGGTCCATAATTTTTCAGTTTCTAGTGTTTTAAATAATACATCATTTGATTGGTAGCGATTTTTTATGAGAAAGTCAGTGCCTAATAGTATTTGTAATTGATTTTGAATTGTTTCAATTTCATCTTTATTATCAACACTTATTTCTATTGCAGAAAAACTTTCAGGGCAACCAAATAGCTCTTGAGCTGCCTTTAAATCAATTAAAACATATTTAAAATCAAAGTCATCAGTTAAAGAAAAAATACCAGCTGGACTAATTGATAACTTATTAAAGGCGTCTTCCGGATTTATGCTTTCTGTTTTGCCACGAATTGGTGCATATAACGAAATAGGAGTTATAAAGTCGTTAACGTTAATACCTAATTTATTTGCAATTCCTCGTCCAAAAACCCCGTAATATTGATTATTATGTAAAAAATGATAAGCACCTTCAATTACAACCGTATCAAATTGCGTTAAGTTTTTAAATTCTGCATCTACTCCTTTCACAGTAATTACTGCTTGTTCGTCGTTAAGCTTTATTAATGCATTTTCTTCAATAGAGCAGGAGATTCCTTTAATACCCTTAATGGATTTAATTTTATTAGTAATTGATTTGTTATCACTAATGTATTTAGAATTTACTGCTGTTATTTTTAAATCCGGTTCAATAGCATTATATAAATTTGCAACAATAGCCGTTAAACCATTCATTGCTGACATCACAATTACTAAGGCTGCCGTTGTAATGGCAATAGCAATAATACTAATCCATGAAATTACATTTATAGCATTATTTGATTTTTTAGAAATCAGGTAACGTTTCGCTATAAAAAATGAAAGGTTCAACAGATACTTTTAAAAAGAGTTTATTTTAATTATAAAAGTAGTTATAATCAATAAAATATAGAGTATTTGTAAATACAATTTTTGCTAAACAAGATGCTTTTTTAAAGACAATTGTATTTCTATGTCCTTTTCTTGGTAAAAAGTAGAATTATTTTACTGTGCATGTAACTCCTTGTCCAGAGGAAACACAATATGTTTTAGCTTCTTTTTTTGTTACATTAATATATGTTGCTTGAGCTGCAATGCTTCCATCTTGATTAGTACAAGTGCAAACTCTATCTTTTTTACAGGAAGTTAACCCAATAAATATCATGGCAATTAAAATTAGCTTTTTCATGTTGTGATGTATCTATTTTTTTTTAGTAAAGTAATTAATATAAATATATGCTTTTTTAGCATTTTAATATTATCCATGTATTGTTTCTTTTTTGCTATAATTTTTAATTAGATCAGCTTCATACGATAACCACTGTTGCCATCTTAAATCAATATCTTCAATATGGCTGCCGTACTTTCTAGCAAATCTAATAAATAAAGTATAGTGGTTAGCTTCGCTTATCATCAAATCTCTATAAAATGATTTTAAATCTTCGTCATTTATTTGTTCGGATAGTAATTTAAATCGCTCACAACTTCTTGCTTCAATCATTGCTCCAAATAGCAAACGATCAATTAATACAATTTCTTTTTTATGCCCCTTTCTCATAAATTTGTAAAGTTCTCCAACATATTCATCCTTACGTTCAAAGCCAAGCTCTAAACCACGTTCATTTATTTTTTGATGCACTAATTCAAAATGAGTCAGTTCTTCTTTAGCTAATTTAACCATTTCTACAACCAAATCAGTATGATACGGATAGCTAATCAT
>JBIKOX010000196.1:0-5299 GCA_044357775.1 Bacteroidia bacterium
ACCTGTCGCCACAATTTTAATTTTAGATACGCCTAAAGCATCTTTAATTTTTAATTTAAAGTTAATTACTTTGTCTCCAACAGCATTAAAATTTACCGTTTGAGAATTTCCACCTACCGATTGAATTAATTTATCAGTGGTAATTGTTACAGTTGCATTTTTTACTTTTTTCTCCATAGCGAAAATAGTCACAGGTAAATCTACTTCTTCACCCGGACCTAACACTCTTGGTAAAGTTGATAAAATCATTAATGGTTTACGCACAGGAACTGCTTTTTCTGCATTTCCATAAGCACCTTGGTAACCAGCCACAACCATAATTCTTACGGAGCCAACGTATTGAGGAATATCGATTTTATGTGAGGCTGTTTCACCTTTCTTTAAATGAAATGGTCCAACAAAACGCACCATTGGTTTAAAACGTAAGGCGCTATTTTCAGGTTTATTATTTGTGGCGGCATCACCACCAATAGATAAAATACGACTCATAGCATTTCCAAAAGCTCCAATAACATTATCGTATATATCCCACGTTTTTACACCTAATGCTTCTTTCGCATAAAATACTTTCCAAGGGTCAGGCGTTTTAAAACGAGTGATGTCTAACAAACCTTCATCAACAATAGCTAAAGTATAAGCCATTTCTTTCCCGTTTTCTTCACTAACTTTTACAATTGCTTGACTCTCTGGTTTCCAAACAGCCTCGGTTTTTATTTTAGGTTTTAAAACCGTATTTTCATCTTTAACCATTAATGAAGCCACTCCGTATAAACGAATTGGTAAATCATTTATGGTTTGTGCATGTGGTTGAATTAAATGAACAAATACATAAATGTTTGGGGTCATTTCTTTTGTTACCGAAAATTCATATTCAGTTACGCCTTCATCGGTGTCAATCCATTTACTTAATAAAGTACGACTTCCATTTTCGATATTAATTAAAGCTTTACCACCTTTAGGACTTGGTATTAAAATTTTCGCTTTCTCTCCAACTTTATATTCTTCTTTATCTGTATTAACGGTTAATACATTACTTCCTTCATTTCCTTTTGGCGATTTACCTGCCCAGCTTGGCCAATCAATAAATACAACTTTTCCGCAGGCATGTCCGCTTTCCACATCTTTTACGTACACTAAATATCTTCCCCAAGACGGACGATTAACGCGTAGTTTAAAATTTGCTTTTCCATTTGATGAAGAGATTTGTTCAGTGTAAATTGGTTCGTGGTAATTGCTTCCAATGTAGGATGATAAATCTTGATTGTAATTATCCCACCACCAGCGCCAATCTAATTTATATACTTTTACTTCGATATTAGAGCGCGACGTTGCTTTACCAAATTCATCAACCGTTGCAATTTGAAGATTATGGTTAATATCGGTTTCTAAATATTGTTCGTTATCTTTTGTTTCAGGAACTTTTATTCCCACATAATTTGTAAAAGGAGAAACAGGAATCGTAAATCTATCTGTGCTAAACGAACCACCTTCTTCAAATGCCCTGATAGTAAAGTTTGCCGCTAAAAAGCCAGGGGCATCTTTGGTATCGCTTAATTGCGCATTAACAGCTGTTGCGCCGTTATCATCTGTTTTGCCGCTATAAATAGTTTGCGTTTCCGAATAAAAATTTTGCGCAGGATTGTCATCAATTTTTGTTTCTAAATTTCTACCGGGAGCGCCATGCAACCAATTAATGTATAGATTACTACTTAAAGTTAAATCGCTACTATAAATTTTATCATTTTTATAATCTAAGTTTATTTTTAAACGGTTTGGCATTATTGTTTCGATACGAATATTTTTAGTAAACACAGCTCCGCCAACTTTTACCTTTGCTAAGTAAATTCCGGTTGGAGCAGCATTTTCGGTTTTTGTGGAGAAATTATAAAACCCATCAACGTGCTTAGTACGTGTTAATTTTTGAACAACTTGTCCTTGAGGATTAATTAACTCCAATGATGCAGGATAATTTTCTGGAAATGCTTTGGTTTTGTTTTCTAAAATAAAAGATAAAAATAAACTGTCTCCAGGGCGCCAAACACCTCGTTCTCCGTAAATAAATCCTTTTACACCTTTTTGAACCACATCGCCATCTACTTCAAACGAGCTTAAGGATAATGAGTAACCATCATCTAATTTTAAGTAGGTGCGTTCTTGTCCAAGTTTAGCAATTAGCACAAAGGGCTTTTGTTTGGTTTGTAAAACGGCAAAACCATCTGCGTTAGAAGTAACTTGTTTTATTTTTTGTTGCTGATAATCAAATGCTTCAATAACAACATTCGCCAATGGTTTTGTTGAAATTAAATCAGAGGCGAACACATTAATTTGTCCGTTATTACCACGCTTCGCAATTAATCCGATATTGGTTGCTAAAATATTTCTATTAACTGATTTATTACTATAAAATGCTTTTGAGCAGGGGTTTTCTCTTTCACTGTAATCATAGTAATAACCTTCATCGTAATAATTATCGTATGAATTATAATAGTCCCAATCTTTTTCATCATCATCAGATTCATTATCCACATAAACATCATTTTCTTGTTTTGAACTTGTATCACCTTGACAATTGTAAGTTGAATAATTGCGATTAAAACTTAAACGAATATTGTATAAAGCACCAGGTTCGGCCTTTATTAAAGAAGATAAATCAATAGAGTATTTATTCCATTTGTTGCGCGATGGGTTGCCAGTATTTTGCAAAGCGATTTTCTTTTTAATAATTAATTTTCCTACGCGTCTTAATTCCTGATTACCATCTAAACTATTTACTTGCAAAAACTGTAACATATTGTTTTCATAAATACGGGTGATGCGCACATCTACTGCATTTAAATTCACCGCCTCAAAAGGAAATATTAATCCATTAGAGTTTGGCATAATCACACCTTTACCAACTAAACGAACACTTGGTTTTAAATCTTCAAAAAACAAAGGGTAGGTAATAGCATCTTTTAAATATTTTCCATCACTATTTTTTACTCCATTGCTTATGATTAATTCTCTGGCATCAACATACCGCTCATTTGTATATATTTTAATCGAATTATTTTCGATTAGGTACGTGAGTTTAGATTCTTTAACAGGCAACTTTTCATTATTATTTTCGCTATAGTCATACTCGGAAACTGTAGCTGCCCCATTTGGATTAGTAATTGAAATCAATCCTTCTAAGTTTTGATTGGGATCCACTTTATCTGAAAATTGTAATGTGGCATATTGGTCGGGTTCATTATTTATTACTACGTTTAATAAAGTAAATTCATTTGAATTAGGTATTTTTATTTCTTTAGTACTAATTTCTGCAGCTCCAATCGGTTCTCCGCTATAAGCTATTATTACATTTCCATTTCCTTTAATCACATTATTGATAATAAAATGATGCGTTGTAGAGTTTTCATGAATCCAGGTTAATTGCAATGAAGCGGTTCCTTGGTTTACATGTGTAGTTTTTTCAACTAGCACATTATCTGCAAAATCAGCAGTATTTAATGTTCCTTCAATTTGTAAATTATTTTTTTCATCCGTTTTAAATCCATCAATCTCTATTTCCATTGCTTGTTTTATCGTGGTAAATTCAAAATCAAATTCTTTTAAATCATCACTAACCGCTAAAATATTTCCTAAATGAAAGCTCGCTTTATAGCTTTGATTACCAATTAGTTTGGCAGAGGGCTTAAATTCAATGGTTTTTTTGTCAATCCAAATTAATTTTCCTGCAATGGTAGGACTAAAATCAAACAAGGTGTTATCCACTTCTTTTCCCTCTTCAATTTCTGAAGCTGTTTCTTCTTGCAAAACAATTAATATTTTACTTTCAACCGAAACATATCCCGCTGTGTATGCTGAGATGTATTCTTTAAATGCTGGATTAATATATCCTGAATCATTTTTTGCAGATGTTGAGGAATAATAAGTTAATCCACAAATGGACAATGCTGTGATAAAGAACACAGCTAAGATTGATTTTATTGACATAGCTTTTTAAGGGAAATTTTAAACAAAATTAAATAAAAAATACGCTCAAATGCAATTGCTACTAAACTTTATTTATGGTTACTCTTGTTTCTACAATTTTAAAAACCACTAAAAACAAGCAACAAAAGGCAACTTTTGTTCACGACTTTGAGCCATCTGACTCCTTAATTCAAAACATTTTCAATTATTCTAAATCTTTAACTATCAAAAAGTCAAATTTTGTTGGTTTTATTGAGGTTGTTGCAAGTTAATAAAATCAAACTGCCATTTTATACATCAAATTGGACAAGAAGGAAAATTCTTGGCTAATAAAAATTTGTGTAATAGCTATATTACCTTATTTTTGCGTTCTATATTAATTTACCTACAATGGCTCAATTTGAATTAACAATGCCCAAAATGGGCGAAAGTGTTGCAGAAGCAACCATTATAAAATGGACTAAAAATGAAGGTGATTCAATAAAAATTGATGAAACTGTCTTAGAAATAGCAACGGACAAAGTTGACTCAGAAATTCCCTCGCCATTTGAGGGCAAATTAATTAAAAAGTTATTTAACGAAAATGACGTTGTACAGGTAGGCGCTGTAATTGCAATTATTTCATCTGATGCAAATGTGTCGGTTGCAGAAGCTCCACAAATTGCAGTACCTGCTCAAACCGCATCAATTACTGCATCTTCTGCTCCTGCAAGTACTGCACCTGTTGCAGATGTTGATTTTTCAGGTTCCGATAAATTTTATTCTCCTTTAGTAAAAAGTATTGCTAAGGAAGAAGGAATTTCTTTACCTGAATTAGATGCCATAAAAGGTACTGGTCAGGATGGAAGAGTAACAAAAGCAGATATTTTAGCTTATTTGCCAAATAGAAATAAACAAAGTACTCCTGCAGAAGTAATTCAAATTCCTGTTGCTGCATCTGCTCCAGCAGCAACTAAATCAACAGTTGGTGTTCCATATAATACAGTATTAGTTCAGCGTCCTGCAGTGTCTGTTAGTGCTGGAGACGAAATTATTGAAATGGATCGCATGCGAAAAATCATTGCTGATAATATGGTAATGAGCAAGCATGTTTCGCCACATGTTACTTCTTTTGTTGAAGCCGACGTTACTAATTTAGTGCAATGGAGAGATAGAGTAAAGAAAGATTTTGAAAAAAGAGAAGGAGAAAAAATTACATTTACTCCATTGTTTATAGAGTGCGTAGCTAAAGCTATTAAGGATTTCCCTATGATAAATGTATCTGTTGATCAAACTGGAACAAAAATCATTAAACGTAAAAATATTAATATAGGTATGGCTGCTGCTTTGCCAACTGGTAATT
>JBIKOX010000011.1:0-28568 GCA_044357775.1 Bacteroidia bacterium
TTACAAAGGTAAGGAATGTGTTTGGCAAATTTTTAAACGCCAACTTGGTTTTGAAGTTGAACAAAGTATTAATAATTCAGTTCAAGAATTGGAATACGGTTTAACAAATGCGATTCAAAAAACAACCTTATTTAAAAAACCTGAAGTACTATTTATTGAAGGGCATGATGAGTTAGACACCATTCGAGGAGCTGATTTCATGCGCTCTTTATCTGAATATTATAATGTAGCACGAGTAAATATTAATCATAAATTGTATGCCTTAAAAGGTGCTGATGCAATTATTATTGCTCAACCAGATTCGATGTTTGATGAAAAAGATAAATTTATTATAGATCAATTTATCATGCATGGTGGCAAAGCATTATGGCTCATTGATCCCGTTTATGTAAACAGAGATACATTAACAACTAGAGGCTATTCGCTTGGTTTTAAAAATGAATTAAATTTAGATGACATCTTATTTAAATATGGAGTAAGATTAAATCCAGTTTTAGTTCAGGATTTACAATCGGCTCAAGTGCCAGTAAATGTTGGCTTTAAACAAGGTCAACCAGATTTTAAACCATTCTATTGGAATTATTACCCTTTAATTTTACCATCTTCTTCACATCCCATTGTAAAAAATTTAGATTTAATTCGTACTGAATATATTGGGACTTTAGACACCGTTTTTTCGGAAGATGTAACTAAAACAATTTTACTTCAAACTTCAAAATATACAAAAACTCAACCAACTCCTGCTAGAATTTTAGCAGCTATGGTTAAATTAAAACCGCAAGAAAATCAGTATAATAATTCTTTTCAAAACGTAGCATGTCTGCTTGAAGGAAAGTTTGAATCAAATTATAAAAACAGAATTACTAGTAGAATTTTGACAGATACACTATTTGATTTTGTTGGAAAAAGTAAGCCAACTAAAATGATTATTGTAGCCGACGGAGATATTGCAAAAAATGAATATCAACGAAGTACAGGAATGGTTTACCCGGTTGGCTATGATATTTACACAAAGCAACAATTTGCAAATAAAACATTTTTATTAAACTGCGTCAACTATTTATTAGATGATGAAGGGCTAATTCAACTTAGATCTCGGGAAGTTAAATTACGGTTATTGGACAAAAAGAAAATCACTACTCAAGTAACAAAATGGAAATTAATAAACGTTGGTTTGCCCATACTCATTATTCTGTGTTTCGGATTAATTCAATTTTATATACGTAAGAAAAAATACAGTAATTAAAAACAATACGTTATACGTCACATGAAAAAATCAACAATTGTAATCCTTACGTTTTTAGTAGCATTGACTGGGTTCTCCATTTATGTTTACAAAAATAAAAGTAAAACCACTACTATTGATAAAGAGGCAAGCGACTTTAAATATAAGGATACAGCAGCCGTAGACAAGATATTTTTGGCCGATAAAGAAGGTAAACAGTTGCTAGTTGAACGAACAGCAAATGGATGGATGTTGGATGGCAAGTTTCATGTGAGGCCAGATGTTATTGAATTATTGCTTTATACAATTAGTTCAGTGGAAGTAAAATCACCTGTTTCAAAGTTAGGTAAAACCTCTGCCATTAAAATAATGTCTGCAAAGTCAACAAAAATTGAAATATATAGTAAAGGGAAAAAAGTGAAGCAGTATTTTGTTGGACATCCAACCCAAGATCATACAGGAACTTTTATGCTTTTAACTAATTTAGAAACCGATGAGAATTACGAAGAACCTTTTATTACACACATACCAGGTTTTGAAGGATTTCTTTCTACACGTTATAATACCAACGAAATTGATTGGAGAGATAGATTATTAATTAATTTAAGACCTCCGCAAATTAAGCAAATCAAAATGGAGCTTCATGAAATGCCAGATTCTTCTTTTGTGATCGACCTTTTTAGTATGCAACGTTTTGGTTTAAAAACAAAAAAAGGCAACTTGCAGTTTGAAGAAGATAGGATGAAACAATACATTGCTTATTTTCAAAATGTAAATTGTGAAATTGTTTTAGATAAAAAAGATCACGTAGTAGATTCGTTGTCAAAATCAGCGCTGCCATTTGCAACACTTACACTTTTAGATAGAAATAATAATAGCACGGTTTGCGAATTTTTTCACAAGCAACCTAGCGCCTCAAAAAATGCTGAATATGCTATTGAATATAAATATGACCCAGACAACTTATTTGTAAAATATAATAATGGGAAAGATTACGGCATGGCGCAATTTTATGTTTTCGGGAAAATTTTACAGACGTATAATTACTTTTTGCCAATAAAATAATGTTTAAAAGTAGTTTATAAAAAAGCTCCTTTTAGACACCCTAAACCTTTTGATATGTTTAAATTTGGTAGATTAAAATCATAACCATATGAACTTTGTAGTATCATCAACAAACTTATTAAAACATTTAAAATCTATTAGTGGAGTTTTAAATTCAAGCAATACAATTCCAATTTTAGATTGTTTTTTATTTGAACTTAATAATGGGATGTTGACTCTTTTTGCAAGTGACATGGAAACCACTATTACTACAGGCATAAAGGTAGATTCATCTGAAAATGGCAATTTAGCAATTCCTGCAAAAACATTATTAGAAGCATTAAGTAATTTGCCTGAGCAACCACTCTCTTTTATAATCGATTCTAAAAAATATACTGCAAAATTAAAAACAGAAACAGGTGATTACACCCTAACAGGACATAATGGAGACGAATATCCCAAATTGCCAAAAGTGGAATCTTCCGCATCTGTTATTATTAAAAGCGATGTTTTAGGAAATGCAATAAACAAAACAATTTTTGCGACTGGTAGTGATGATTTAAGACCTGTAATGAGTGGTGTTTTTTGCCAGTTTACAGATGATAACTCCATTTTTGTTGCTACAGATGCACATAAATTAGTGAGATACACACGCAATGATGCTAAAGCTGGAGCGTCGGCTTCTTTTATTATGCCAAAAAAACCATTAAATGTTTTAAAAAATTTATTGGTTGGAATTGACGATGCAGTGAAAGTTGAATTCAATAAAACAAACGCGTATTTTAGTTTTGGACATATTAATTTAGTTTGCCGATTAATTGATGGAAAATATCCTAATTATGAAGCGGTTATTCCAAAACAAAATCCAAATAAATTAACAGTAGATAGAACAACGTTTTTAGGCGCTATTCGCCGAGTGAGTGTTTTTGCTAATAAGGCTACGCATCAAATACGTTTAAAAATTGCAGGAAGTCAATTGACCATTTCGGCTGAAGATTTAGATTTTGCAAATGAAGGTCACGAAACATTAATTTGTACATATGTTGGAGAAGATATGGAAATTGGCTTTAACTCTAAATTTGTGTTAGAAATGCTGACTAATTTAGAAAGCGATGAAATTACTATTGAAATGAGTGCTCCTAATCGCGCCGGTATTATTGTTCCTACTCAAAAAGCAAATCCTGCTGAGGATATTTTAATGTTGGTAATGCCAGTGATGTTGAACAATTAAAAAACTATTGATTAAATTAATTTTTCAATAGCCTTAGGTAGAAATTCAAATTCTAATTTTCTAATTTTCGAAGCTAGTATTTCAGCTGTATCTTCGTCTTCTATTTTGCATGTCGCTTGTAAAATAATTTCCCCTTTGTCGTATTCTTCATTCACATAATGTATTGTGACACCGCTGAACGACTCTTTATTATTAATGATAGCTTTATGAACATTCATTCCATACATGCCTTTTCCTCCATAAGCAGGTAATAGAGATGGATGAATATTTACTATTTGATTTGGAAACGCTTTGATAAATGCCTCAGGAATTTTTAAAAGAAAACCAGCTAAAACAATAATATCAATTTTCTCAGTTTTCAAAAATTCAATTATTTGAGAAGTGTACTCAAACAGCGCCGTTTTACTAATTATCTGAACATTTTTTTTATATTTCTCTGCTCTAGCAATAACTCCAGCCGTATCCGAATTAGTAACAACTAATTTAATTTTTACTCTTTTATCATTATTAAAGTAATTGAATAAATTTTCAGCATTGGTACCTTCTCCAGAAGCAAATATGGCTATGTTTTTCATCTGCACGAAAATACAATTTATTATAAAACAATCGCACGATTACTTTCTTTAAAAAAGTATATGCTAACCATAATTATTAAATTAAACGATAAAAAAATACCGAGTAATAATAGTAAACAATAAAAGGGACATCAACTAATTCTTGACAACCTTACTTGTTTTAAGTAATTCTCCTTGTTTGTTTTTAATGTTTACTAAATAAACACCATTGGCATATTTAGAAATATCAAACTCTGCGTGAGAATAAATAGTTTGATTAAGCACAATTTTTCCAGTAATATCAACTACTTCAATAATAGCCGTATCATTATTATACAAATAAATATTTAAAGCATCAGACGTTGGATTCGGTCCTACAAATACTGCTGGACTATCATCAATTAATGCAGATGTATTTAATGTAATATCTTTTGTATTAGTTCCAACTTTATTTAAAATCCAGTTGTTAGGATCAACTCCAATACTTGTTACCGAACCTGTTAATGGTATTGAATAATTTTCAATCGATTGCCCGTGATAAAATCTTACAACAGTATCTGGTTTAGCTGTTCTAGAAATACGGTAATCAACATGCGTCATAAATAAAGGAACAGAAGCTGGTTTAGAGGTAGTTTGTGTTGATTTTAAATAAAATACATTATTTGATTGGTTCCATGAAACACTAAATGTAGGGTAACCTTCTCCATAATACCATTGGTTAAAAAATTGAGCAAAATTAAGCCCACTTTGTGTTTGCATAAAGTTTTTAAAATCAATCACACTAGCAGTACTTCCACCATAGGTAGCCTGAAAAGCCCTAATTGCTGGAAAAAACACTGAATCATTATTAATTGCATAACGCAAACTATGAACGACCGCACTCCCTTTATCGTAAGTTAATCTTGAACTAAAAATAACATTGGCGTTCATTGTATCTGCATTTGTAAAATAACAACTTCCACCAGTTTGCGACATAACATTATTATGTGTATTTAACATGTTTGTTGTAGCTGATTGTCCAGTAACAGAAAAGGGTAAATATTGATCACACAAATACTCTGAATAGCTTGCCCATCCCTCATTGATAAATATATCTTTCCATGCAGCACAAGTCACATTATCTCCCCACCACTGATGGCCTAATTCGTGAGCATCAAGCCCAAAATCAAAAAACCCTAAACTAGTCATCGTTTGATGCTCCATACCTCCACCAAAAGGCGCCATACAATGGCCATATTTTTCTTTATAAAATGGATACATACCAAATGCGTTACATAAAAAGTTCATGGTAGGAATTATTTTATTTAAAGCAACTTTTTGACCATTAATCCATGTTGAGTTATTGATTGCATTATCATAAATAAAATTTTGTATGTAAATAGAATCGTTTGGCAAATACATAGGCTTAGCGTATAAATTGTAAGGCTTGTATTTAGCAACAGCTACTGAAATTAAATAATAATCAATAGGATATTTTGATTTCCATTCGTAACGTTTTTTATTACCGACAGTCACTACATTCTTCAATAAACCATTTGAACCAACCATGTTTGAAGAATCTGTTGTTGCATAAACCCAAGACGAATCTATCTTATCTCTTAAATCTTGTTTACACGGAAACCAATGATAAGCACATAAACTTTCACTTAAACTCCAAGTTACTTGATTTCCCCATGAACCAGATGTGCCAGTGCTATAACCATCGCCTATTGCTGCCGCTCCACCAGTTGGAGCAGTTCCTTGATAAAAAACCACTGCTTCAAATAATTGATTTTGTAAAATAGGTGTTCCAGTACTTACCTTTACTAAACTGTCAGTTCTAACAAAATTACGCGCAACACCATTGATTAATACAGCATTTACAGTATGATTTTGGTGCAATACAAAGGCGAACGAATCCATACTTGCCGCAACAACTAATGCTTTACATTTCACATTACCATCAATGTAAGTAGAGTTTCTCGCTACATTAATATTCAAATGATAAAATTTTAAATCATATTTATTCTCTGGCGGAACATAACCTGGCGGCAATGTTACAGAAACAATTTTATTATGACTTTTTGTTTTTTCTTTTGCGCAAAAATGATTTGTTTGAGCATTTAATTTTACAAAAGAAAATATGGCAATAGAAAAGAAAAGAAGATGTTTCATGTGAGTAAATTTAAAGGACTATTTTATAAAGTTTTATTAATTTCGTCCCTAAGCTAAACTATAAAATTGTTAAACGCAATAACTTTTTTAAAAAACTTTACGAGTGGTAAAAATTATATATCAACTCGTTTAAAACGGCGTTAATTTTGGATTTTTTTTGGAGTTTTAATCCCTTTAATGTGACATATAAAACAACTTTGCGCCTTTCTAAATATTCAATAAATAAGCATTTTTTAAGCTTAAAGTTGCTTAAAGCTATTAACTTTGTAGTACAATTATGGTAACATACAATCCCAAAGACTGGTTTACATTAATTATACAGTTTCACAAAAGTGATACGTTTAGAAGATTATTTTGGTCGCTTGTAAGTATTGGTATTTATGCAGCAATTGTTGTTTATTGTTTAGAGCACTTTTTTCATCTTGCAATAAAAAACTCAACTGCTATGCATTCCATCTTAGGTTTTGTATTATCCATGTTAATGGTCTTTAGAACCAACTCAGCATACGACAGATGGTGGGAAGGCAGAAAAATTTGGGGAAGCACGCTTAATAATTCAAGAAATTTATCATTAAAATTAGATGCTATTTTAATTCACGACAAGGATAAACAAGAAATAAAACACCTTATAACAAATTATGCTTATAGTTTTAAAAATCATTTAAGAGGTAAATATATTCAAGAAGAATTTACGCCAACTGATACTATTACTCTCGCTGCATTTGCCGATGCAAATCACAAACCCAATTTAATAGCAAAAGAATTATATTTAAAAATTAATACGCTTTATAAAAATAAAGAATTAACTGGCGAACAATTAATTATAATTAACGAAGAATTAAAATCGTTTACAGATAATTGTGGTGCCTGCGAGCGCATTAAAAATACACCAATACCATACTCGTATAATATTTTTTTAAAAAAAATGATATTCCTTTACTGCATGAGTTTACCAATATTTTTTGGAAGCGAATTTGGGTATACAACTGTTACTATTAACGTTATTGTTTTATATGTATTTGCCAGTATTGAATTAATTGCAGAAGAAATTGAAGATCCGTTTGGCGAAGACGATAATGATTTACCGTTAGATGATATTTGCAATAAAATTAAAACCAATCTTAACGAAATTTTAAATTAATATGTATCAAAACGATTTAATACTTAGAGCTGCAAAAGGAGAAAATGTAGAAAGGGTTCCTATCTGGTTAATGCGTCAGGCGGGACGTATATTACCCGAATACAAAGCAACTCGAGCTCGTGCTAAAAATTTTATTGAATTTGTAAAAAATCCCGAGTGAGCAGCCGAAGTCACTATTCAACCGGTTGATATTTTAGGTGTTGATGCTGCCATTATTTTTTCGGATATTTTGGTAATTCCTGAAGCAATGGGGTTGCCTTATCAAATGATTGAAGCGAAAGGCCCTAATTTTGAAAAAACAATTAAATCACAAAATGATATTAACGATTTGCGAATTGCTGATGCTGGTGATTTAGATTATGTAATCCAAGCAATTAAATTAGCAAAAAAGGGATTATCTAATCGCGTGCCATTAATTGGTTTTGCTGGCGCACCATGGACGCTAATGGCTTATATGGTTGAAGGTAGTGGAAGTAAAACGTTTAGTCAGGCTAAAAAATTCTTTTATCAAGAACCAGAATTGGCTCATCAATTGCTTGATAAAATTACACAAAGTACTATCAACTATTTAAAAGCACAAGTAGCTGCTGGAGCTGATATGATTCAAATTTTTGATAGTTGGGCAGGCGTTTTAGGGCATGAACAATATTTAGAGTTTTCATTAAAATACATTTCAAAAATTTGTGATGCAATTGAGCCTCTTGTCCCAGTAACTGTATTTGCAAAAGATGCACATTTTGCATTAGCAGACATGGCAAAATTAAATTGTAACACCATTGGTTTAGATTGGACCATTAATCCGCAAGATGCTCGGATTATTATTGGACACGAAAAAACATTACAAGGTAATGCCGACCCATGCATGTTATATGCTGATGAAAAAAGTATTGAAGCAACTGCTCGCAAAATGGTAAATGCATTTGGCAAGCAACGTTACATAGCTAACTTAGGTCACGGACTATATCCTGATTTGGATAAAAATAAAGTCAAATTTTTTATTGATTGTGTAAAGGGGTTGTAAAATTTGCATTGAATATTGTCACTTCGAGCGCAGTCGAGAAGCATTTTTCTAACTTCACTCTAGTTCTCGACTACGCTCGAACTGGCAGAAAACTACATGTTCTCTAATTGATGATTCGTTAATTTACAATTTACCCATTCGCAATCTAAAATAGAGTTGTATTTTTTATAGAATTCAATAGACGGCATATTCCAATCTAATACTTGCCATTCCATTCTGCGTACTTTCATTTCTTTACTTACTTGTACAACTTTATCAAATAGTAATTTCCCTAAGCCTTTCCCACGTTGCGATTCAGTTACAATAATATCTTCTAAAAATAAACACTGACCTTTCCAAGTGCTGTACTTAAAATAATATAAGGCCATTCCAACAATAACATCATCAAGTAAAGCCACATAAAAATCAAATTGTTTATCGCTACCAAAACCCCACTCTGTCATCTCTTCAATAGTTACTTCTACTTCGTTTGGTGCTTTTTCATACGCAGCTAATTCCTTCACTAAATTTAATGCAAATGGAATATCTGTTTTCGTTCCGATTCTGATTTCTATACTCATGCTATTTAGAATACTGTTGTTTTAAAATTACTTTTTGTAAAATTCGTTTGATGATTAATTCCGCTAAAATTTGTTGGAAGTTTTTTTCAGGATAACTTGACGCTTCTTTTTTTATTTGTAGCTCAGTTATATCAATTCTGTACAATAAGTTTTGAATAGAAGAAGAATCTTTTTTTTCAATAATCATAACTGATTTCAATACTTCATTTAAAACATGTTCTAAATTATTTGAACCTAATTTTGGAGCTACCTCTGAAAAGCCACACAATTCAAAATCACGATGTAATTGAATTTTAAACTTCTCAAATAAATCAGGTTTTTGTAAATTATTAATGATATCTCTATCCATCAGGAAATAATACTATTCCTTAATAAACTTCATCACAGAGCTTTGAGAGTCGTGCGTTGTTCTAATTAAATAAATTCCAGATTTAATATCCGACATGTCAATACTCAACTCTAGTTCGTTAATAAAGTTTAGTTCCTTTAACTTTTTACCGTCAACCGATAGTACCTCTATACTAAAATTACTAAGAGCATTTATGTTTTTTATTTTTAAAACATTACCATTTAATGGGTTTGGGTAAATTGCAATTTGGTATTTTTGATATTCAATAATGCCTATTAAAGTAAAGCAATTAGAAGAAATTTGCATTGGCGTTAAGGCATTATCGTAAAATCTAATATCATCAAATTTTTCATTCCCCGATTGATTAACAGCAAAACAACCAGCGAAACAGTCCGTTTCTTGCCCTACTATAAAACTAGTAATATTTATGGCGGTTGCATAAGAATTTACAGTAGCATTTTGAACTCCATCTACATATAACTTCATAGAACCGATATTGTCTCTTGTTAAAGTAACACAATACCATTTTCCTATAATGATTGAATTATCAGAAAAATCAAAAGCTGTAACGCCATTTCCAAATCTCCATGAATTAATATCTTTTTGATAAGAGAAAGCAAAAATTCCAGTGGAAGAATTGTTATCCGATGAAAAAATAGTATTTGTTGGATATAGGCCAGTTGTATTAAAACTTGTAAACTTAATTTTAAACACTATACTAAATTGAACGCGAGAATTTAATACTTGAGAGGGTACAGAGAAATAATCTGATGTGTTATAACCTATAGTTAATGTATCCACCGCTGCAGAACCTCCATAAAAGGAGCCTGTATAATTGTTTCCACTGTTATCCATAGCTGATCCGCTATTAAAATTGTAGCTTGCAATAAGGTTGGTTTGTGATTTTAAAAAGTTACAACTTCCTATTATTAATAATGCAAATAAAATATAAAGTGTTTTCATGTTTTTTTAACGAAAGTAAAACTAATTTTCTCGTAAAAGCAATTTTTTACTTCCATTCTTTTAAAAGTAATCTATCTACTGGCTTTTTATTGACTATGTGTGATTGCACAATTTCTGTAACATCCTCTTTTTTTACTCCCACATAAAAAACACCTTCAGGATAAATTGCAATGGTTGGTCCAAAAGTACAAATTCCTAGACAACCACTTTTATTAGCGCGAGTTTTTAAGCCAACGTTTAAATCTTTCAACTGTTTTTTAAATTCGGCAACTAGCTCTAATCCATGAACTTCACCACAGCTTAGTTTTTCGGAACCAGTTCGTTGGTTTGTACAAACAAAAATATGTATATCAAATATTAAAGCCATAATTGTATTAACTTTAAACAAAGTTACAGCTAAATTGTAATTTATACATCATGGCATTTATATTAATATCAGGCGGAACAGGTTTAGTTGGAAAAGCTTTAACTAAACGTTTAATTATTGAAGGACATGATATAAGAATCTTGTCAAGAAATCCTCAATCATCGTCTCAACTAAAATCTTTTTATTGGAATGTAGAAAAAAATGAAATTGATGAAAAAGCATTTGAGGGAGTGGAACACATTGTACATTTAGCCGGTAGTGGTATTGCTGATAAACGCTGGACTAATGCTCGAAAACAAGACATTATTGATTCGAGAGTAAATAGTATGAAGCTAATTACAGATATTGTAAAAAAGAAGAACATAAAACTAAAATCTTTTGTTGGAGCCAGCGCTATTGGCATTTATGGCATGACAACTTCCGAAAAAATATTTTCAGAAATAGATAACGGGACGGATGATTTTTTAACACAATCTTGCACCCAATGGGAAAACTCCTATCAGCAAATTCAAACGCTTTCCTCAAAAAACTGCATCATTCGAATTGGAGTTGTATTGAGTAAAGATGGCGGTGCTTTAAAAAAATTATTACCATTATTCCAATTAGGATTAGGCTCCGCTGTTGGATCTGGAAAACAATATATGCCTTGGATTCATATAGAAGATTTAGTGTCTGTTTTCCATGAAGCGCTTTTCAATTCAAATTACAATGGGATTTATAATGCTGTTTCTAGTGAAAAAACAACCAGCGACTCTTTTTCAAAACAGCTAGCTAAAAGCCTTTCAAAACCATTTTTCTTACCACGAGTTCCTGCTTTTGTCCTTAAATTACTGTTTGGCGAAATGGCCAATATATTATTAGAAGGTTCCCCAATCAGCAACCAAAAACTTATCCATGCAGGTTTTAAGCTCAAATACCCTGCTCTTTCAGAAGCTTTACAAGAAATAGTTGCTAAAAAATAATTCTTAATTTTATTGTGATTTCAGGCAATATTTTCGCGAAAAAAGAGTTACATTAGCTTAGTCTTTTTATAGAAAAATTATGTGTGGAATTGTAGGATATATTGGAAACCGAGATGCGTTTCCTATTTTAATTAAAGGTTTGCAACGTTTAGAATACCGTGGTTATGATAGCGCGGGTGTAGCAATGATTTCTCCTACAGGAAAATTAAATGTCTTTAAGAAAAAAGGGAAAGTTTCTGATTTATTAGAATTTAGCAAAGATAAAGATAAATCAGGAAACATTGGAATTGGCCATACTCGCTGGGCAACTCACGGAGAACCCAATGATGTAAATTCTCATCCTCATTATTCTCAATCAAAAGATTTAGTAATAATACATAATGGTATTATCGAAAATTATGCTTCCATTAAAGAAGGTTTGCAAAAAAGAGGACATACCTTTTTATCGCAAACAGACACTGAAGTTTTAATTCATTTAATTGAAGATATTCGTCAACATGAACAAGGCATGAAATTAGGGCATGCTGTTATGGCTGCCTTAAAGCAAGTAAATGGTGCCTATGCAATTGTTATTTTAGATAAAAATGATCCTGATACTTTAATCGCTGCTAAAAAAGGTAGTCCAATGGTAATTGGTGTTGGTAAAGGCGAATATTTTATTGCATCAGATGCATCACCAATTGTTGAGTACACTAAAAACGTTGTTTACATCGAAGATGAGCACGTTGCAATTATTCGCAGGGGTGAAGAATTAAAAATCAGAACGATTCGCGATAAAGAAATTACACCTTATGTTCAGCAATTAGAAATGGAATTGGAAGCCATTGAAAAAGGTGGGTACGACCATTTTATGTTGAAAGAAATTTATGAGCAACCACGCTCGATTTTTGATAGTATGCGTGGACGATTAAATTCGGAAACCGGGCATTTAAAAATGGGTGGTATTGAAGAGCATGAAGGTAAATTTAAAAACGCTAAACGTATTATCATAATTGCATGCGGCACATCTTGGCATGCTGGCATGGTAGCAGAATATTTATTTGAAGAATATGCTCGCATCCCTGTTGAGGTTGAATACGCTTCGGAATTCAGATACCGTAATCCAATTATTTATCCTGATGATATCGTGATTGCTATTTCTCAAAGTGGAGAAACAGCAGATACTTTGGCAGCTATTGAATTAGCAAAAGTAAAAGGCGCAACTATATTTGGAGTATGTAATGTGGTTGGTTCTTCCATTGCCCGCGCTACTCATGCAGGGTCTTATACGCATGCTGGCCCGGAAATTGGCGTTGCATCCACTAAAGCATTTACTGCACAAGTAACGGTTTTAACTTTAATGGCATTGCATGTAGCTAAAGTAAAAGGAGCTATTGCTGAAAGTCGTTACCGTCAGTTACTTTATGAAATGGAGGCTATTCCTGCAAAAGTAGAGGAAGTTTTAAAACTAAATGATTCTATTAAATTAATTGCTGCTGAATATAAAGATGCTGCAAATGCACTATATTTAGGAAGAGGTTACTCTTTCCCAGTTGCTTTAGAAGGCGCTTTAAAATTAAAAGAGATTTCTTATATCCATGCAGAAGGATATCCTGCCGCCGAAATGAAACACGGACCAATTGCTTTAATTGACGAAGCAATGCCGGTATTTGTTATTGCAACAAAAGGGCCTAACTACGAAAAAGTTGTAAGTAATATTCAAGAAGTAAAAGCACGAAAGGGAAGAATTATAGCAATTGTTACCGAAGGAGATGTTGAGGTAAAAAAGATGGCAGAACATACAATTGAAATTCCAGAAACGGATGAATCATTGGTTCCATTAGTTTCTGTAGTGCCTTGGCAATTATTATCGTATCATATTGCAGTGATGCGTGGTTGTAATGTTGATCAGCCGAGAAACTTAGCAAAAAGTGTTACTGTGGAGTAATAATTTTTTTAACTATTTTCTTAAATACATTTGGGCGTTTCCCGCAAACTGGCGGGTCATGCTTTTCGTTTCAATCTTTTTGCAAGAGCCAGGCAAAAAGGATTTTTCACTTCAATCCTTAACGCAAGCTATACTATTCTTAAAACTTAAAAAATCATCAATGAATTTTATAAAAGAAAATTATTTTTTAGTGTATGCAACATAAACAGCGTCAAGCTCTTCATACCAAGCCTCGCCATATTTTCTAATCAAAGGTTCCTTTAAAAATTTAAACACTGGAACGTTTAATTGTCCGCCGCATTCGCAAGCAGGTTTGCAAATATGCCACGAATGATAATTTACTGCATCATACTCTTTATATTCTTTAATTCTGATTGGGTATAAATGACAAGAAATCGGTTTTTTCCAATCAATTTTTCGATCCAAATAAGCCTTTTCAATAGCGCACTTAGCAATGTTTTTTTCATCAAAAAAAACATAAGCACATTCTTCCCCTTCACTTACTAATGTTGTTGTTAAATCTCCATCACTATCCAAAACATAAGTTCCCTGATTTTCAACTGCCGCAATTCCTTTTTCATTCATATAGGGTTTTACCATTGGGTAAACTTTATCTAAAATTGCAGTTTCTTTCTTGTTTAATGGAGCTCCGCTATCACCTGAAATACAGCACTGACCTTTACATGCATTTAAATCGCAAACAAATTTTTTATCAAATATATCTTCAGAAATAAGGGTATGGTTAATTGCAATCATAAATCAAAAGTACAATAAATAAATTTTGATAAAAAAGAATTGATTGACTATTACTGAATTATTCAAAAATAATAAGTCGTAGTAAACATTTAAATGAGTTCAGGTGCCTTAACTTTGTTACGGTTATTGTTTCAATACTAAGAATATTTTAAATTAAATTTTCTTAATAAATAAATAATAGATGACTTTTTGATTAAATTTGTTTAAAGTAATTAGTTTTTAAATAGTTTGTTTGCCATAACGCACGCATAAATGAAGATAAACTTGCTAAATCATCTTGAATCAATTTCGGGACTAGTTATGATAATTAAAAACAAATAATATTTAAAAATGAAAAAAATACACTACTTATTATTTATAGCCGCATCTATTGCAATTTCATCATGTGCATCTGATAACCAGGACCCAGTTAGCCCATCAACTGATTTAAGAGATAACTTTGTAGCTTATTGGAATGTTATTGAAAATAGCACAACAATTGGTGGCCAAACCACATTTGTAGTTAATGTTACTAAATCAACTACTAATTCAAATGAAATTATTTTAAATAATTTCTCAGGATTATCACAATCCGCAAGAGCTTCTGTAAGTAACAACAATATTACTATTCCCTATCAGCAAATAGGAACTGTTGGGTTTACGCAAGGCTCAGGAACTTTAACAAATGCTAATACCATGTCGTTAACCTACACAAATACAATAGGTGCTACGGCGGCAGATAATTGCACTGCCGTTTTTACAAAACAATAATCCATTTTTATAGTATAAAGTACCAGTTATTAACTCTAACTAACCACATCTCAAAAGGATGTGGTTTTTTGTTGTTTGGCAATTTACTTTTACATCAGCAAACCTATTTTTATCGCGATAGAGATAAGTTTGAAAGCAAATAAGTATTAATCTTAAAAAAATTACGTTATGAATATCTTAGGAAATAATTCAAGTAAACTAAATGAAGTGATTTTTGAAAACAGAAATAAAAATTATGGTGCTTATGCTATTAGAGCTGGTTACTATAATTCATTAACAAAATCATTATTGTATTTAAGTAGTATTGTGATTGTATTATTTGGTAGCGTTATCATATCAAATAAAATTAAAGGCGTTTCAGTTAATGAAGTTGCGCTAACTTTTGAAGATCCAAAAATTGACATACTTACTTATTCAACTGAAGTTGATGTCACTCCCCCAGCCATTGAGCCTCATCAAAATAAATCTGTTGCCGCTGCTCCAAAAGGAGTGATAGGAACGAAAATTATTGACAATGCTATTGAGACTACTTCAGTAAATATTAGCAATACAACTAGTGGAATCGGTTCAGCAACTGCAACAGGAATATCAAGTATAGGAACAGAAACTTCAACAATTACAACCGAAACAACTACTCATACAACAACTTCAATCGGTACTGAACCAGTTGCTATTGCAGATGAAATGCCTGAGTTTGAAGGTGGGGCTGTTGCACTTATGAGATTTGTTGCGCAAAATATATCATATCCAGAAGTAGCAAAAATAATAAATAAGGAAGGTGTTGTTTACGTGTCCTTTATAGTAAATGAATTAGGCTTTGTGGAACATGCAAAAGTAATGCGTGGTATTGGTTTTGGATGTGATGAAGAAGTTTTAAGAGTTGTAAGCAAAATGCCAAGGTGGAAAAAAGCTGGACGAAATGCTGGCCATCCAGTAAAAGTGAGATATAACATTCCAGTATCTTTTAAATTAAAATAATAAAATTAAAAATCCCCGAACTATAAAAGCTTGGGGATTTTTTAATAGCTAAACTAGAAATTATCAGCTATCTAATTTTTCTTTAGCAATAATTTTTTTCACTGAGGTTACCATTCTTTCAATAGCAATCTTACTTTTTGACGAACCATCAGCAGAAACAATATCCTCAAAAACAAATGTATCGGCACCAATTTTTTGAATTGAATAGAAATGATATTCAGGCTTAGTAATTGCACTTTCCCAAATAACAGTTAAAGGTTCATCAATCACAAACGATTTAAAAACATTAACATCGTTAGCTTTAATATCACTTTTTTTGAATTCCATATCACCAGGATCTTCCATAATTGATAACTGAAATTCTGTACCTACTTTTAAATCTAATGCTCCCCAACTTTGTTCTACAATTTCCAATTTCGAAGTTGTGGTATCAGGAACATAAATCGAAAACTGTTTTCCGAACTTACTCAAGTCTAACAAAATCGATCCTTCTGTATTACTTAATTTAGCGCCTGACTCTTTTTCGCTGCAGCAAGTAATTAATAATGGTAAACTCAGTGCAAAAATCGAGATGATTATTTTCTTCATAGCTAACTATTAATTTTATTTATATCCTACAAATATAATGTAAAGTGCAATTGCGTAAAAATAAAATGCCACTAACCAGGTAGTGGCATTTTGTAACTGAAAATATTATGTATACTAATTAAGCGTCTTTAAACAAAAAACCCCGCTGTTGCGGGGTCTTTATTACTTTTTCTTAGCTGCTGCTTTTTTAGGAGCTGCTTTTTTTGCTACTGCTTTTTTAGGAGCTGCTTTTTTTGCTACTGCTTTTTTAGGAGCTGCTTTTTTTGCTACTGCTTTTTTTGCTACTGCTTTTTTAGGAGCTGCTTTTTTTGCTGCTGCTTTTTTAGGAGCTGCTTTTTTAGTTGTTGCCATGGTTTTTTGTTTTTAAGATTTTTGTTACTACGAAGTAAATAAATTTATTAACGCTAACTAATTTACAAGTACTTAATTTATTAACATAAAATTGTTGAAATTGTTAATACTGATTTTTTATTTTCAAAATAAATTTAGCAATGTGATAAAATGAAGTTTTAAAAATACACGAAACCTTTGAATGTATTGATTTTAATGCTAATTTGAGTGATGCGGAATTTTTCAGTAAATTAAAGTAGTTAATTTTTAATTAGTGTTATAAAAAATCGTCGATAAAAAAATTGAAAAAAAATATTTAAAAAAATAAGAAATAGCATCATTGGATTATCCACTCGTTTTCAATTTCCCATCCTGCTAATAATTTTATGGGAGTTGTATTTACAAAAACTTTTTCCGGCTGCTTACTTAAAAAATAATTACCAGCGTCTAATTGCCCGTTTTTATTGGTATCTTCAACCACCTTAATAAAATAATTTCCTGCTTGTAAATTTTTATATTCTAAAATTTTATCCGACGCAGTGCTTAAAGCAAAATTTACACTTCGTTCATCTACAATTTGAAATTTACTATTTAGCAGCATCACTAAATAATTTTCTTTACGAGGAAAAAATAGTTTTAATTTTAAAGTTGCATAATCCTCTACTGCAGTTGTTTTAAACTGATAACTAATCGAATCATTTACTCTGAGTTCTTTATCTGTAATTGCGCCCTTTTCAATGGTTAATGTATAACTTGCCTCTGGTTTAAAATTGTATTGCACTTCAAATTTATTAGTCCATCCAGTATTTCTCATTATTTTAATAGCGGGCTTTTTTGTTATCGAATCAATTTTTTCAATTAATATAATTTTTTCGTCAACTAAGTGGTTTGATTTAAAGGAAACGTTTGTCTCGAATGCAGGAAACTGATAATAGGGTAGTGTAGTTTTTATATTGGTCTCTAAATTATATTTAATAGTTGATTTTTGTTTTTCAAAAGTATTTTTAGATATGATTTTGATATTTAGCGTATCCATTTTCTTTGATTCATAGCTTATGTACGTTACTAATGTGTCGTACTTTTGATGATAATATAGTGTTATCGTGTCTTTTAGGTTATTTATGTTGTAGTTTGATAAACCATCGGCTGTAACATTTATGATATCGAATTGTGGCTTATTGTATATAACATATACTTTCCCATATTCTGAGGCAAATGATTTTTTTACAAAACTTTTAGTTGGTGTCTCTTTTGATAAAGCTAAATTAATTGTATTAGTGTCTTTAGAATTAACAAAGTCATTAAGAAATGCAATTTGCTCTTCCGATCCATCATATAGTAAATTTTTATTTTCATCCTTAATGGCAACAATCTTGTAGGATGAATTTGGCAAATAATTAAATTTAAAAATTCCTGCATCATTTGTTTTGCATATATATAGTGGCTTATCCTTAAAAACAACACTATCCTTTGAATTGACATTGTATAAGCCAACTAATATTTGCGATGCAGCATTTTTATCAAAAGCATAATTAACTTGCCCAGACAACTTTAAACTGTCTATTGCAGTTCCTGTACTAAAAATATATTCAAAATTTTGCAACACATTAGATTCATTTATATCGGTAATTGCATTTCCAAAAGCTAACTTGTAAGTTGTATTTGGCAAAAGCGAATCACTAAAAATTATTTTTAGTTTTTTTCCAGAAGCTTGAATGTCAGGATTTACTTTAGTTTGTGGAGTAATGATAAATTGCCCCGCAACATCTTTCAATGCAATATATTCGTCAAACTCAATTTCAATAATTTTTGAATTAAAATTTAGAGAAGTATTTGCTGGGTTAAACTTCACAACTTTTGGAGGTGTAGTATCTTTTTGACCGCCGGTTAATGGAGTAATTTGAGCACATTGTGTGCTCAATAAAACTAGACATATATATATAAGAGCTTTTTGCAATTTTTTATACAAAGTAAGTGATTTTTTATAAATGCAATATAACATCTTACAATGTAAAGTGTTGGCAATATATTTTACTTAAAATTGTGAAATATTGATAATCCTTCCTGACGGTTTGTCGTTAAAAACTTTTTGGCATTCATTTGGCATTAGTCATTTGAACAAGTATATTTGTTTAACAACTAAAACCAATCAATTATGTTTGATCAAAACGAATTTAAAAAATATGCTACAAAGCATGTTGGCATCAGCAGTTTAACATACGATAATTATGTATCTGCAATCAATCCTGGCATTAGAAATTTAACTCCAAATATTATAGAAGAAAGACAGTTAAATGTTTCTGTTCTCGATGTATTCTCCCGATTAATGATGGACCGCATCATTTTCTTAGGTACTGGAATCAATGACCAAGTTGCAAATATTGTGCAAGCACAATTATTATTTTTAGAATCAGTTGATCCTAAAAAAGATATTCAAATTTACCTAAACTCACCGGGGGGTTCAGTTTATGCTGGATTAGGTATTTATGATACCATGCAAATTATTAAACCAGATGTTGCAACTATTTGTACTGGTATGGCTGCAAGTATGGGTGCTGTTTTACAATGTGCAGGAACAAAAGGAAAACGTACAGCGTTAAAACACGCTCGTGTTATGATTCATCAACCATTAGGTGGTGCTGAAGGACAAGCATCTGATATTGAAATTACTGCTCGTGAAATTCAAAAATTAAAAAAGGAATTATACGACATCATTGCTACACATAGCGGACAAACCTACGAAAAAGTTTGGGCTGATAGTGATCGTGATTACTGGATGACAGCTCAAGAAGCAAAAGATTATGGAATGATTGATGAAGTTTTAATGAAAAAATAATTTTCCTCATTGCAAAATTAAAAACCCGATAATTAAACTTATCGGGTTTTTTGTTTTTAAGTGCTAAATTTAAACTCTTTATATACTTCCCAGTGATTATTTATTTGTTTTAATAAACAAATAGATTGGCAACTAAAATTTTCCTGAAACGTTTTACTATTAAATTCTTCCCAAATTTTATAGAACACTGGTTTTTTTAAATCTCTAAATGCGATAGTTATATGTGGATGAAATCCGCGCATGTCGTCAGACTGATTAAATAATTGCAAGTTGTTTTTAGCGTGTTGTACTAATTTTTTTTGCAACAAAAACAAAGCGTTTTCTTCTTTTACATTAATAAAAACCACACGAGGTTCAAAACAGCTAAATCCATCAAGTGTAATGTTAAATGTCTCATCAAATTTAAAAGCCTCTAAGCAACTTAGTAATTTGACTTCTTTTTCCTCTTCCCAATTAAAAGGCATATGTAATGTAATGTGCCCTGGCGAGCGCAGAGCGCCTTTAGTCTTGTAATTTTGAGAAATAGTTTTTTTTACTTCTTGAATTTCAGATAATAATGGCTCTGGAGGAACAATGGCTATAAAATATTTTTGAATCATTTTTCTTAATTTATGCTACTATTTAAAACGCCATCAATCTTAATATATTCAGTTTTTTTGTATTTAACTAAAAATGCAAATGGAGTCATTCCGACATTCTTTTTAAAAAGCCTTATAAAATAAGAATTATCAAAATACCCTAATTTTTCTCCAATTTGCGTGACATTTAACTTTGAATAAATTAGCATTCTTTTTGCTTCCAAAATAATTCGTTCATTTATTAATTGTGTGCTCGTTTTTCCGATACAACTTTTTGCAACTCTATTTAAATGTTTTTCTGTAATGTTTAATTTAAACGCATATTCTTTAACAAATTTCTTACTTCTAAAATTATCTTCGATTAAATCCTCAAACTGCCTCAGTTTCGTCAAATACGTTTGATTTTTAATTTTTCCTAAAGGGTTTTTTTCTCTTGAAATTTCAATATAAATAAGTACAATTAATGCATGAATTTTTTGCCATTTAAAAAAATCATTCTTTACATATTCTGTAACTAATTCATTCATTACAAAATTGATTTTTTTTAGTTGATTTTCCTTTAGTTTAAAACAAGGTGTTCCTTGAAAAGAATTATAAAAATAAAAATCTTTAATACTTAATGAAATAAAACCTTTATCAAAAAATTCTTTTGAATGAAAAAAGATAAATCCATCTACGTCATCTGACAATTCCCAATAATGCATTTGACCTGGTTTTAAAACAAATAATGCTCCTTTCTCAATTTTAAACGTTTCAAAATCTACTTCATGTTTTCCTTTACCTTTTGTAAATAGGATAACTAGGTAAAAATCATGTTTATGCGGGAAATTAGTGAAATGATGGTTTCTAACATGCTTATTTAAATAATTAGCATAAAAATCTCCTTCATTATTTTTTAATTCAAATTTGTTTATACTATATATTGGCAGTTCATTCTTCATAATCAAAAATACTAAAATGTCTTAATAGTACCATTAATGGAGTGATTTTATTCTACGAGTTACTTTTCATTAATTAATTTTGAAATATGAAATAGCCATGTTTGCCCAAAGACATCCCGATAGCTATCGGGAGAATGTAAAATGGCTAAACCATCCCGAATCAAGTTCGGGACAAGTTATGACAACTAAAAAAAATCTACACATGAAAAAAAGTAACAAAAAAAGAAATTTTATTCTCAACGTTTTTAATGAAAAATGTCCTAAGTGCACAAAAGGCTACGTATTCAAACAAAACGTCAGTTTTTTTAAATTGCCTATAATGAATGATGTTTGTGAAAGATGCAACTATCATTATGACAGAGAGCCTGGATATTTTTTAGGTGCAATGTATATCAGTTATGGATTTGCCGTATTACAGGGCGTAATTACATTTTTCATTTTGCACTATTCATTTCCTTTATTGGCGACAGTTTATAAGACATTAATAGTAATACTTGTTATGACTATATTAGGCCGTAAAAATTACAAATTATCTCGAGTGCTTTATATTCATATTTTCCCATGGTAAGCCTTTGCGCAAAACACTTTATATTTTAAATTAATTTGGTTAAACTAAACATTAAAGCACTATTTTTTTAATTGCATATTTTCAAATCAGTTCTATTTTCTAGCAGTGTCTTTTATTTTTTTTATCGTTTTAACTTCAACTCTAACTATTATATTTGTGCATAAAAACATTTACTTACCACAAAACAATATATTAAACATGGCTGAGGATTTTAATATAATAGGCAACACCAAAGAGGAAAAATATCAATCTATTTTACCACAAATAAAAGCATTAATTGATGGTGAATCTGATGCAATTGCTAACATGGCAAATCTTTGTGCCGCTTTAAAATTTGGATTTAATTTTTTTTGGGTGGGGTTTTATTTAATTAAAGACAATCAACTTGTATTAGCTCCTTTTCAGGGACCTGTGGCTTGTACAAGAATAAATTTAGGTAAAGGAGTTTGTGGCTCGGCATGGCAAAAAAATCAAGTTATTATTGTTGACGATGTCGATACTTTTCCCGGACACATAGCTTGCAGTTCATTATCAAAATCAGAGATTGTATTACCTGTTTATAATTCAAACAAAGAAATAATTGGTGTTTTGGATGTTGATAGCCAAAATTATGCAACCTTTGATGAAACAGATAAATTATATCTTCAGCGTATTATTGAATTACTAAAGTTTTAAGAAATTAATTTTTTTTGATTTGTTATTTCCTTCAATTTTATTAATCTTTGATTAGTATAATATTTCAAAATAATATAAAATGGAAATAACCCGTGTATTTGATATTCTAGAACTTTATAAAGCTCAATTTATAAAAGAGGACGTTTTATCCGCTAAAGAAAATAAGCAATGGATAAAATATAGTAGCGAAGATTTTATTAATAACGTAAACAACGTAAGTTTTGGTTTATTAGCTCTTGGGTTAAACAATAATGATAAGGTGGCCATTATTTCAAACAATCGCCCTGAATGGAATTTTTGTGATTATGGTTGCCAGCAAGCAGATATCGTTACAGTTCCAATTTTCCCGACAATTAGTAATCATGATTTACAATTTATTTTAAATCACGGAGAAGTAACAACTATTTTTATTTCTGACAAGGCTATCTATGCAAAATTAATGTCCATTGAAAAAGAGATACCTAACGTAAAAAATATCATAAGCTTTAATCCTATTGAAGGCATCATGTCTTTTTCTGAATTTATTGCACTAGGAAAAAGTAACGCTGATATTCAAAAATTAGCTGATATTAAAAAGTCAATTACACCAAGCCATCTCTTAACTATTTTATATACATCTGGTACCACCGGCACGCCAAAAGGAGTAATGATTACTCACAATAATTTAGTATCAAACATTTTGGCATGCCAAGGTTTTGCTCCATTTAGTAGTACATGGAAAGCACTTAGCTTTTTGCCTCTTAACCATGTGTATGAGCGAATGGTAAGTACCTTATATTTGTATAAAGGAATTTCAATTTATTATGCTGAAGGTTTAGAAACTATTGGAGATAATTTAAAAGAAATTCAACCACAAATATTTGTTTCCGTTCCAAGATTAATTGAACGTGTTTATGAAAAAATTACAGCTACCGGCGAAAAATTAACCGGGACAAAGCGTAAAATATTTGATTGGAGTATGCGCATTGCTAATACTTACGAGCTTAATAATAAAAACAGTTTGTGGTATAAAGTACAACATAAAATAGCTGACAAATTAGTATTTAGTAAGTGGCGAGCTGCTGTTGGTGGAAATTTAGTTTGTATTGCTTCTGGCGGCGCGGCTCTAAACCCAAAACTTGAACGTATATTTTTATGTGCAAATATTGTTTGTTTACAAGGCTATGGCTTAACAGAAACATGCGTTGTTGTAAGTGTAAATAGATACGGAGAAGATAATATTAGAATTGGAACCTGTGGGCCAGTTATTAGTGGCGTGGACGTAAAAATAGCAGAAGAAGATGGTGAAATTTTAGTAAAAGGCCCTAATTTAATGCAAGGTTATTATAAAAATCCGGAAGCTACTGCCGAAGTAATGGATAGCGAAGGTTGGTTTCATACGGGTGATGTAGGAACTTTTATTGAAGGCCGTTTTTTAAAAATTACTGATCGTAAAAAAGAAATTTTTAAAACAAGTTCAGGAAAGTACATTGCTCCATTAATGATTGAAAATAAAATTAAAGAATGCCGTTTTGTAGAACAAAGTATGGTGGTTGGTGAAAATCAGAAATTTGCATCGGCTATTATTGTCCCTTCATTTGTAAATTTTAAAGACTATTGTAAAGATCATTCTATTAATTGGACAACCAATGAAGAAATGAGCAGACATGAAGATTTAAAGCGTTTGATTAATGAGCACATTAAATTAATTAATAAGTCGTTAGCGCCATATGAACAGTTAAAACGTGTAGCTATTTTAAGTAAAGATTGGAGTATTGAGGGCGGAGAATTAACACCTAAAATGAGCTTGAAACGTAAAATTATTAAAGAAAAAAATATGGAGGCTATTAATAAAATTTTTGCAATAGAGGATTAACAAACAAGTTAGAAAGTTGTCAGGTTTTGAAAGTTTGACAGTTAAAGTTTAGTTGAAAACTTAAGAATATTATATGGTTAATTAATGCACCCAATATCTAATAATCTAATTGCTTGGTATAAAAAAAACAAACGTGATTTACCATGGCGCAATATAAATGATCCTTACAAAATATGGTTATCAGAAATTATATTGCAACAAACACAAGTTATACAAGGTCTTAATTATTATTTAAAATTTATTGAAAATTTTCCTACGGTTATTGATTTAGCAAATGCTTCTGAAGATAAGGTAATGAGATTATGGCAAGGGTTGGGTTATTATTCAAGGGCAAGAAATTTACATGCTTCTGCAAAAATTATTAAAGAAAATTACAAAGGTAAATTTCCAAGTAGTTATGAAACTATAAAAGAATTAAAAGGTGTGGGCGACTATACCGCGGCTGCTATTTCGTCATTTGCTTTTGGTTTGCCACATGCTGTAGTTGATGGAAATGTTTACAGGGTTTTGTCACGTTTATTTAATATAGAAATCCCTATTAACTCTTCACAGGGAAAAAAAGAATTTCAGTTTTTAGCGGATGAATTATTAAACAAAAAGGAACCCGCATTGCACAATAGTGCAATGATGGAATTTGGGGCAATTTGGTGCAAACCTCAAAATCCAAAATGTGAAGAGTGCCCATTGCAAGAAAACTGCTTAGCTTTTGAAAATGATACAGTGAAATTGCTTCCGGTTAAAGACAAAAAAATAAAAATAAAAAACAGATACTTACATTATTTTATTTGTAATTATAAAGGTCACGTTTATATTCAAAAAAGAACAGAAAAAGATATTTGGCAAAATTTATACGAGTTTTTTTTAATTGAAACTACTGAACAATCGAGTGCAGAAGTTATGTTAAAAAATAAAGTTGTCCATTCCTTTGTTAAGGATTTTGAAGTCAATTGTATTACACAAACAAAAAAACATATTTTATCACACCAACATATATATGGAACATTTTATGAGTTGACAATTAAAACTCCTTTAAAATTAAGTTCATTAATTAAAATTAACCGCTCCGATTTAAATAAATTTGCACTGCCTCAATTAATTACAAAATACCTTCATAATAGGGATGAATTGAGTACTTTTTTGTAGAAAATTTGTAGACGCGATTTATTAAATAAATTAGGTGTTAATTTCCTTTATCTTTTTATTGAAAAATATATTTCCTTAATTTATTTTTTATATTTTTACGACGCTCAATCAAAAATTATTTAAACAAATTATAATCACCAAGTCATGAAAAAAATTTTACTATTATCAGCAGTTTTTACAATTCTATCAATAGCTCTAATTTCAACATTAAATACAACAACTGCTAGCTCATCATCGCCTCCTAATGCTAACGCAGGCGCTCCGGCTGATGCAGCAGGCGCAACTTGTGCAGGTTGTCATACTGGTTCGGCAGTTACTCAAACAACTGGAGTAATTTCTTCTGATATTCCCGCATCAGGTTTTATTGGAGGAACAACTTATAATTTTACAGTTACAATGTCTGGCGCTGCTGCTTATGGTTTTGAAATGACACCACAAACCGCGACTTCACCCGTTGGATTAGGAACTTGGATAGCTGGAGTTGGAACTGCAGTTTCAACTAAATACATTAAATCACCAAAAAAAACAGGAGCAAGCGCAACTTGGGCTTTTCAATGGATTGCGCCAGCAACTGCAACTACTGTAACTTTTTATGGCGCATTTAATTACGCAAATAATAATAACGGTTCAGGTGGAGACGTTATTAAAACATCTTCTGTTACTTATTTAGCAAATTCAACTGGTATTGATGAGAATACCACTTCAAATACTCTTATTTCTGTATTTCCAAATCCATCTGCTTCAGTTTTGCATATCACATCGCCTTCTGTTTTTGAAAAGGGATTTATTTATTCTATCAATGGTAGTTTAATAAAAACTATTTCTGAAATTGAATTGATCAATAAAACGATTGATATTGCTGATTTAAGTAATGGCAATTATTATCTGTCTTTATCATCTAGCAATAAAACTTATACAAGCAAGTTTGTAAAAAACTAGACTTATTCCTTTTTTGGAGATTGATGCACTATTTAACTATTGCACTTCAATAAAATTGTAGCTTTAATTAGGAACTAGAAAATTAGTGCTTTTTTTGGTATTCATTTTTTAGAAGTTATTCTCTTTGCAGTATTTTATCTGCTTACTTGAAGCGCATAAAAATTGAAATATCTATATCTATTTTTATATTTGACGAATCAAACAGGAGAAAAATTTACTTACATCCGTTTTATATAATTTTTTGGAACAACAAGACTCAATAAACTCTATTACTGCTGATTCTGCTATTAAAGTTGAGAGTACATCTATTTTTTATGGGCATACATTAAAACCTATTCATGAAAAACCGATTATAAACTTCCATTCTCCAAGTTACTGGGAGATAGTTATATTGTTTTTAATTTTCTGTATGTATGTTCTGATAAGAATTGCAGAACCAAAAAAAATTGGAAAGATATTTATTGCAGTTTTTAGCATGCAAGAAGCAAAACAATTATTTCGTCAAGAATTCAGACTTACAAAGCGTATCTCGCTTTTATTGGTTATTGCTTTTATATTTATTTTGGCATTTTTCATGCAGTTTATGAATCAATATTATGGGTTTATTTTAATGAGTAGCGCTCATTTGCTGCAATATTTTTTCTTTGTTTTACTAATCACATTCGTGTTTTTGTTGAAGTTTTTAGCAGTTCACTGCCTTGCTTTTATCTCTTCAAATATCGAATTAGGAAAGGAGTATCTTTTTAACGTACTTATTTTTTCGCAAACCATCGGGATTATCTTATTTCCACTCATGACTTGCATACAGTACACAAAATTCCCACCTCAGTGGTTTTTATTTCCCTCTTTAATTATTTACACGGGTTTTTATTTATTGCGAGCCTATAGAACCATCATTATATCGGCGGTTGAACAAAACATAGGAATTCTATATATTATTTTATACCTTTGCGCATTGGAAATTTTACCATTATTGGTTTTGATAAAATTTTTATTAGTAAATTTTTAAGTGCTGATTTTTGAATATGGCTAAAAATAAGAAGAACTCTGTAAAAGCACCTTCTGTTAAACAAAAGAGTAAGAAGGTAACTGTAAAAACAGTAGTCAAAAAAAGTACTAGTAAGCCAGCTGCTAGTAAATCGATTGTAAAACCAGTTGCCAAAAAACCAGTTGCTAAAAAAGCAGTGGTAAAAAAAGTAGCTATTAAAAAATCAGCTACTTCAAAAAATAATACTAAAAAAGCTGATAAGAAAGCAGCACCAAAAAAGGCGATTATAGTTGTTAAAAAAGCAATTGTTAAGAAAGCAATTGTAAAAAAACCAGTAGATAAAAAGCCGATAGAAATCGTTAAACAAAAACCTGCACCAAAGTCAAAATTGCCAGTAGTTAAGAAAGCAGAAGTTGCACTTAGTACTGAAAAAATTGTAAAAGTAGGCGTTAAAACAAAAAAGCAATTAGTAGTTGTAATTCCGCTACCTGTAATTGAAGTATCAAACTTCCCAAAAAATAAAGTAAAGACGATTTTAATTTCTCAGCCAAAGCCTGAAAATGATAAGAATCCATATTACGATCTTTCAAAAAAATATAACCTAATTGAAACATTTCGTCAGTTTATTAAAATTGAAGGTATTCCCGTTAAGGATTTTAGATCACAACGTATTGATATTTTAGAGCACAAGGCGGTTATTTTAACAAGTAGAATGGCAGTAGATCATTACTTTAGAATGTGTAATGAAATGCGCGTGACTGTGCCTGAGTCGATGAAGTATTTTTGCATCAATGAGGCTACGGCGTATTATTTACAAAAATATATCCAATACCGTAAACGTAAAATTTTCTTCGGACATCAAACTATTCAAGATTTAGTAGATGTCATAAGAAAAAATAGAGAAGAAAAATTTTTATTGCCTGCATCTGATGTTCATAAAGAACAAATTTGTGATTTTTTAGATGCCATTAATATAAAGTATACAAAGGCTATCATGTATAGAACAGTAAGTGCAAATTTATCAGACATAAAAAATTTAAATGAGTTTGATATCTTAGCGTTTTTTACACCGGCAGGTATTAATTCATTAAAACAAAATTTTCCTAATTTTAAACAAGGAAATACACGTATTGCTTGTTTTGGAG
>JBIKOX010000015.1:0-26690 GCA_044357775.1 Bacteroidia bacterium
CTAATACCTTACTAAAAAATGGTTATCGGTTAGATATTTATGCGCCAAATCCAAAAAATCCAAGTATGTCTGGCGCGCTTGATCACTACATTAAAGAGGCCAACAAACGATAAAATTTGTAACGCTTCTATTTCACTATTTATCCAAATAGAAACATAGTTTTACAAATTTGTTACTTGCTGTAAGAATAGATGGAACAAGAGCTACTTCATCTTAAATTACAAAAGCTATGAGTTGTGCATTTAAAAATAACTTACATTTAGCTTGCTAGAATAGCCATTAAACTGCATGAGTTTTACCTTTACTAAAATAGAACGTTTGTGCGGCGTAAAAGCTATTGATGAATTATATGCATCAGGTAAATCTAAAACGGCCTATCCTATAAAACTTATTTATAAAAAATCGGAATTTGATAGCCCTTTTCCTGTTAGAGTGCTATTTGTAGTTCCCAAAAAAAAACATAAACGAGCTAATAAAAGAAATTTTATTAAACGTAGAATGCGTGAAGTATATCGTTTAAATAAACATGTGCTTTATGATGCAGTAGCTGCGCATAAATTAGATATTATGTTTATTTGTTTAACTAGTGATGAGCTAGAATATGTGGAAATAGAAAAATCGATGTTGCAACTAATGAAAACCCTAGCTAATCAAGCACTATAGGTAATTAATACATCGTATCCATATTTTAAAATCATAATAGTAACAATTACTAAAAAAATACTGCGTATGAATCCGTTTCCTTTTTTTAATGCCAAAGTACTACCAATAAAACTGCCAAGGATATTGAAGATGGCTAATAAAAAAGCAAGTTGTAAAATATAATTTCCTTGATTAATAAATACAATTAGTGCAGAGATGTTTGTGATACAGTTTACTATTTTTGAATAAGCAGACGCCTTCACAAATTCAAATCCTAAAATCACCACAAAACCCAAAACAAAAAAGCTTCCTGTACCTGGACCAAAAAATCCATCATAAAAACCAACTACTAATCCAATACAAGTTCCATAAAGTAATTGTTTTTTAAGCGGGAGTTCTTTTGTTTCATTGGCGCCTAAATTCTTTTTAAAAAATGTATAAATAGCAATAGCAATTAGGATTACTAAAATAATAGGCTTTAAAATAGTTGAATCGATATGGCTAACAATTTTTGCTCCTAAAAATGAAGAAACAAAACAACTTAGTGCAATTACAAAAAGTAATTTATAATTAAAGGTTATTTTTTTAGCGTATTTAAATGCAGCAATCGAAGTGCCAGCAAGTGCCGCAATTTTATTTGTTCCAAACAAAATAGGTAATGGCATTTTTGGAAATGTAATTAATAAAAAAGGAATTTGAATTAATCCACCTCCACCAACAACAGCATCAATAAATCCTGCAGTAAATGCTGATAATGCTAATAAGCATAATGTTATTATGCCATAGTCAGTGTAGATATTTAGAATACTCATAAATGACGAAGATAAATTGAATACTGGCATAAAAAAACTCCTACTAAATTTTAGTAGGAGTTTTTTATAAATAAAAATAGTTATTAAAAATCAAATTTACCTCTATGGTCCTCAATGTTTGCTTTTTCTTTTAAGGCATCAAATAACTCATAATCCACACGGCCTGTATTCATTTGCTCAATTTCTTTTTGTTTTGCTTTAAAATCCTGAGGTAAAACGGCATCTTTAACAGATAATACATTTACAACAAAAACACCATTATCACCTTTAATAGCCTTACTTGTGCTACCAGCTTTCATTGCAGATGCCGAACCAATTAAAGCATCTTCTCTTCCAATTACTGCAACATTATATGCAGAGAAGGTTAAATTTTCAGATTTTTCAGCAGTTAATCCCAACTTAGAAGCTATATCATCAATAGATTTAGATGCACCTGCTTTTGACTTAAATTCAGTCATAAAAGTTTCTGCTTTTTTATCACGAATAGTTTTTGCAGTCACTTCATCTTTAACATCTTCTAAAGGAGCAATACCTTTGTCTTTAATGCCAACTAATTGTGCTACAACAAATCTATCTTTAAACTCAAATACTGGAGAAACTTCCCCTTTTTTTGCTTTATAAGTCCAACGAACTAAATCTTTTGCTCCTTCTAAACCAGGCAATGTTTTATCGCCTTCTTTAATATTTTCGGCAATGCGTTTGTTTAATTTTTCAGCATCAACACTTTTATTGAATGCCTCGCCAGTTTGATTTTTACCTGCAAAGTCACTTGCTGTTTTATAATACTCCTGGCTTGTTTCTCCGCTCGGTGCAATTAACTTAGTAATTTGAGCAACCGTGTAGGAATTATGACGAGTTTTAGAAACATTTAAAACTTCAATAATATGGAATCCAAATTGAGTTGGCACGATGGTGATGTTTCCAACTGTCCCTTGTAAACCTGCATTTTTAAATGGATCCACAAAACCTTTGTTTTCATCAAACCAGCCATAGTCTCCACCTTTGTCAATTGACCCTAAATCGTCAGACATTGTTTTTACTAAGGTGTCAAACTTTACTTGTTTATTTTTGATTAACGCTAACAAACTATCAGCAACACGTTTTGCAACTTCAGGGGTACGTTGTGTTTGTGTTTTTTGACTTTGTAATCCAATTAAAATATGACGAACTTTTGCAGAATCTGCTATTGATTTAACATCTGCTAATTTATAAATCTTAATAAATGTACCTTCAACATAAGGACCATAAACAGTACCTTTAGATGCGCCAAATACAGTTGAATCTGTAATAATCATATTTTTTTTGCTGTAGCTTGAAATACTTACTTGTCCACCTTCTGTTTCTTGAGCAATATAAGCTGAATCTTCAGATGCTACTTTAGTTTTAAATTCATCAGTGGCACGTTGAGCATCTTTCATTAAGGCATCATAATCTGCTTTAGAAGGCATGACATCATAAGCAATGTATTCAATTTTACGAGTTGCATCTGCTATTTTATAATCATTTTTGTGTTTATTATAATAGGCATTCAATTCATCGTCGGTAACTTTTACAGTAGAATCAGCAACGGTTGCGTATGGCTTTAATACAAAGGCTACGTTTACCTGTTTGTTTTGAGCAATAAATGCATCTTTAGCTTCTGCTTTAGTAACGTATAATCCTTTTTTAACAGCATTATTATACTTTTCGGCAGTACGAACTTCTAAAATAGATTTTTCTAATTGTAACCAAAATTTTTCTTGTTCAGCATTCATTTGGCCAACCCATTGATTTAATTTTGCAAGGTCTAACGTTCCGTCAGGGCGAGCAAAACCTTCGTACACTTTTCCAGTTTTTTGATCTGTTAATTGCTGAATAACATATTGGTGAGGGTGAACTAACATTAAGTCGAATAACTCATCTTCCGATACCGAAATACCTAACTTTTTGTACTGTAGCTTAATGACTCTATCGTTAATCATTTGACTCCAAACAGATTCAATAATTTGCTCTTTTGTTTTTTCATCAACGGTTGCGTTTGGATTTGATTGCTGAATTTGAACAATTTGCTCATTTACTTTAGCACTAAACGCAGGATAATCAATGTTATCGCCGTTAATTTTACCAACTTCTAAATCTTGATTCGAGAATAAAGCACTACCAGAGCCGAGTAAACTCTCTAAAATAAAGATTACTAATGCTAAACCAACGATACCTACCAAAAGGCTTGTCTTACTACGTATTTTTTCTAAAACGCTCATATTGTTATTATTAAAGGAATGCAAAGATAAAATTATTGCTGAAAAACGAAAAATTAATTACAAATATATTTAGACTTCCTTTTTACCTTGAAATCATAGTTTAGTTGCCCGTAATTGCAACTTAAAAGCACTTAATTCAATTCGTATTATTTTCTTGGTTGATTATTTGCTAATCGATCTTGATTTTTGCGCTGATAGCGTCTTAATAAATACATGATAGATGCAATAATAAAAACAAACGTAAAGTATAAGGCGCTATCCCAGTTGTTTACTATTAAAAAGTAAACACTAATTGCTGCGCAGCCAATAGCTGTGATTAGCCATATCATTTCCAGTATTTTAAAAAATTTACTCATAACTATAATTGATTATCTTCTACTCTAATTGTGCCGGTTACTTCCTTTATTTCATATTGTGTAAAATCCTGATTTGCTTCCAAACCTTTACCCATAATAATTTCTTTGGCGGTTGTAATTTTTACAAAATCATCGGAGATTATTTTCTTTTTTTGCTCATCCCAAATAAGGTGCTCTGTATTTAATTTTTCGCCATTTACATTTACTACCTCTACGTTGTATTTAACTTCCATGCGTTTGGTGGTTTCGTAACGCACGCCATAGTCAGATTTTAACGTCGTTGATTCTTTACCGTTTTGGTCGTAAAAAATAACAAAAAGTCCTTTTGGCATAATCGTCATCGGTTCTTTAGTATTTTCATACTTCTGCATTTGTGGTGTGGTAAGTTTTATTTTTAAAATTGTGGAGTCAGAATATAACATTGTAACTCCTTTGCCCGTTAATGAAGGCATTGTAGCTTTTTTGCCAAGCGCCATCACTTCTTCTCTGTTGGTTTCGCATGCCGAAATACCAAAAACAGATACCATTAAAATAAAAAGGCGACTTATGCTTTTTAATACATGCATTAAAAATAAATTAATCGTATTTGTATTTAATAAACCAACGCTTATTAAACGTAAATCCTAAAACTACACGAACGTAGTCTTCTTGCAACAAATTATTTGAAATTGAACCCATTTTTCCGAACTGTGCAGATAAATTTACAATGGCAATATCATCAAATCGTCCAATACCAACTGGTAAACCTAAACCTGCCGAAATAAAATAATTGCTGATGGCCGTATTTTTTAAATCTAAGTAACCATCTGTATAAGAAAAACCTAAACGGTATTGAATTCTTTTTATATAATTTGAAGAGCCGAATGCTAATTTATTTGGAATGTAATTTAAACCAGCAGATAAGCGATAACTATTTTTGAAATTTGTACTTGGCGCATCAAAATATTTAAACCCACTCCATTTGGTAGTGGCAGCATCCATTAATACAGTTATTTTTTCGCCTTTTTTAATAGAAAAGCCAAAGCCCATTTCTAATGGCAATTTAATAGTACCTGCCACATTTTGCGAATTTAGTATTGTATCTTTTGGACGCTCTATACCAAAACCATCAATGGCATAATTATAAATAATATTATTTTGTTTAGCACCTATTGCAGAAGGGGTATTCATAAAAAAGCCGACGCCAATTTTTATTTTTTGTTTTAATAGGCGATGTTGACCTTTTGATTTTACAGAATCGATTGTAAAATGAGTTTGCAATCCGGCGTTGAAAGTAAAATCGGATACCTGAATGGAACGTTCTCTTTTTGAATTGAAAAATGTAACCGTTCCGGGATAGATAACATTGGTGGTTTGGTTAATCGTTCCAAATAAATAATTGGCGGTTGCACCAATTGAAAGTTCTGATAATAGTTGTTTGCTAAACTTTTTACGTTTGTAGATTGCTGTTTTTTGATACTTAATAAGTGTGTCAGCTTCTGCAGATGTATAAAATTGTGGCGCTTGTTTTCTAAACGGTTTGATGCCTGCGCCTATGAAAACTTTATTAATTCCACCATTCCCATCAAAAATATAATTCATGGTGCCAATACCCTGATACTCTTGAGCAGAAGTAATTTTATAGCCAACAGTGCTATACGGCATTATGCCGAAAGCGGCGCCACCAATTCGTTTTAATGGGAATGCAACCGAGCCGTAAGAAAAATTAGTATTTTTTTTAACTGCAGAACCTTGACTATTACTGATTTTTGTAAATTGAGCTTGACCACCTAATTCAAGAGTGGTTAGTTTAATGCCAGCTAAACCAGCCGGATTAGCCACATTAATAAAAAAGGGTGCAATGGTATCTTGGTGATAGGCAATAAAAGATCCGCCCATGGCTGCGGGTGCAGCAAACGTTTGTAAGTTTAATTCGCCCAAGCCGTAGCGTGAGTATGGACTTGATGTTAGAATTTGAGATTTACAAAAAATACTCAAACATAAAAACGCAAGTGTAAAGGAAGTTGATTTCAAAAAAGAGGTATTTTTAATTATTTTCAAGTTGATATTCTAAGATAGTGTTAAGTCCAATTAAAATTAAATTTTGGTGGGCAAAGATGCTATTTTTTAACCGATTTGCCAAGTATTCGCCATCACCACCAGTTAATAAGCAAATTAAGTTTGCATACTGCTGTTGATACTGGTTTATGATGCCATCAACCTCGGCTACTGAGCCATTTAAAACGCCCGATAGAATGGATTGTTGTGTATTTATACCAACTAAATCAGTAAATGATGTATCAATTTCTATTAACGGCAGTTTACTTGTAAATTGATTTAGCGCTTTAAATTTCATGTGTATTCCGGGAGAAATTCCTCCACCTAAATACTCGTTATTTGCAGTAGTAAAATTATACTTAATGCAAGTGCCCGCATCAACTACCAGCACATTGTTATTTGGATATAAGCTATAAGCACCAACGGCAGCTGCTATGCGATCCGAACCTAGAGTAGAAATAGATTGATACAAATTAATTAAAGGAATTTTTGTTTTATCCGTAAAAAGGTGAATAGGCAAAACCACGTTTAGTTTTTCATACAATTCATCTAAACCATCAACAACACTGCAAATAATAGCATGTTGTGCCTGATTGAGCAATGCGTTATCTGCTAAAAGTACATTAAAATCGTTAAATGTTTTGTTTTCAATTAAGTGGTTATCCTTAAATAATGCTGCTTTTACGCAGGTATTGCCTATGTCTATTACTAAATTCAACGTTTATAAATGTAATAAATATAGCAGCACAGCCATTCGTATTTAAGATTTTTTAATATTTGTTTTGCATTATAAATAATTCTCTTAAATTTGCAGCCCGATTAAGTTGGTACCTTAGCTCAGTCGGTAGAGCAACAGACTGAAAATCTGTGTGTCCCTGGTTCGATTCCTGGAGGTACCACTTTTAAAAAACAGAAACCCTTTACTAGAAATAGTTGAGGGTTTATTGTTTTTAGAATTAGCGCACAATAGAGTGAAAGCCCATAAAAAAAGCGGACTATTAAATCCGCTTATCTTAAGAATAAAGTATTTATAACTCAAATGTTTAAAAAATAAATTTTGCAAACATATTACAACTTTACTTTGAATATTTGAGACGATGTATTAACGCTGTTTAAACGTGAACCGTTTGTATTATTAACCGTTACTGTATATTGACCTGTTATAAGGCAGTTGATAGCAATAGTATCCATTGTGTTATTATTCATTGCTTTTGTATCGCTCATCGGCGAACCGCTTGAAACAAAGTAACTGTTTTCGGTTGTATTTGGGTAAGACCACTTTACTTTAACCGCACCAGAAACTCCTGATGTTGTTTTTACCATTACCGTAGTATTATTAAATGTAGTAGTGGTTGGAGTTGGCGGAGGAGGAATAGTTACAGTCGATGTCCCAGTGCTACTTGTATTACTTGTTTTATTAGTTTCTTTTTTTTTACAAGCAAAAATTAAAGACGTTAAGGTTAAAATTATTAAGATTGATTTCATGTTTTTAAATTTTACCCAAATCTATTTATTTTTCCTCTAATAACCTAAACACTCTGCGTCTCAAAACTTACAATACGTTTTATTTTAGTTGTACATTTATAAAAATTTAAATCGCACCAAAAAATAAACATAAATTTTTTAACTTAAGTATTTAAAATATCTCCCGCTATGATTTATAAAATTCAATTTAAATTTATTGTTTTATTATTCATTATCGTCGTCACTCATAGTGGTTGTAAAGTTTATTATGATATTAATGCAATCAATACAAAACTAAAATCTAGTGTTGACAATGTTAATCAAAACTGTTCGTCGGTAACCACTAAAATAGGCGCTATGCAAACTGATTATTTGGCATTAAATTGTAAAACCGATGCAAAGCCTTTTCAAGTTGCTAAACAACTTTTATCAGAAACAGATGCGTTAGTTAATGAGATGGCTGCATACCAAAAGAACATTAATAATGAATATGCTAATTTTAAACAATACACCAATGGTAAAAGTAAAATAGAGTCGGGGACTCCAGAATGGAAGAAATTTAAAGTCACCAAAAAAACGCTTAAATCAAATATTCATACGCTTCAATCAACAGGAAATGATGCGGTGAAAAAAGCAACGGCCTTTAATAAGTATGCAAATGAAGAGCTATTGAAAGGTATTCAATTTTGCGATGTGGTTACTTTTAATTCTAAATTTGATGAAATCATTATAAATTTAGATAAGAGTTATAAAGCATTTTTAGATCAGCTAACGGAATATGATTCAAAGCTGCAAGTGATGACAGAAAAATTTAATCAAGTTTTTCCTGATCAATGTAAATTATTAAATGAAGATTTTGAAAAAATAAAATCAGGAAAAGAGCAATTTGAATCTGTAAAATCTAACGTGCAATTAAGCGTCAATAAGTTTAAAGTTGCTTCGGCAGGAAAACAAAAAGTGTATTCTTGCGCTTCAGAGTGGGCGATGGTTAGTCAGGCAGAAAAAGAATTAACATCGCATCAAACAGAGTTAAGTAATTTGCAACAAACTATTCAAGGGTTGATTAATCACATGCAAACTGTGATAAACACGATGCAGCAATAATTAATGCACAACAAATTTGCAGTTGTTTATTTTATATTAAGCTACTTGCAATTGGGTTAAACGCGCATTTTTTAATTTATCTAAAGCGTATTCTAAAGTAATTGTTAATTTTTTAGAAACCTTTTCATCACTTGGAGCATCAAACATAAAATCAACCATGATGGATTCGCAAATACCTCGTAATCCGCGAGCACCTAATTTAAATTCTAAGGCTTTATCAACTATTAAGTTGAATACATCTTCATCAAATTCAAGCGTAATTCCTTCCATTTTAAATAAGAACTTGTATTGTTTAATTAACGCATTTTTGGGTTCTGTTAAAATTGAACGAAGTGTTGCTTTATCTAATGGTTTTAAATACGTCAGCACAGGTAAACGACCAATTAATTCGGGAATTAAACCAAATGATTTTAAATCTTGCGGAGAAACATATTGTAATAAATTACTTTTATCAATTTCATCTTTAGCCACAGAAGCCGAATAACCAACCGCTTGCGTATTTAAGCGCTGTGCTATTTTTTTATCAATCCCATCAAAGGCACCGCCACAAATAAATAAAATATTTTTAGTATTTACTTGTATCATTTTAGCATCAGGGTGCTTACGACCACCTTGTGGTGGCACATTTACTATTGAACCTTCCAATAATTTTAACATGGCTTGCTGAACACCTTCACCGCTTACATCACGTGTAATAGATGGGTTATCGCCTTTGCGTGCAATTTTATCAATCTCGTCAATAAAAACAATACCACGCTCTGCATTTGCTACATCATAATCGGCAGCTTGTAATAAACGTGTCAATACATTTTCTACATCTTCGCCCACATAACCAGCTTCTGTTAAAACAGTAGCATCAGCAATACAAAATGGCACATTTAATAGTTTAGCAATAGTGCGCGCCATCAGTGTTTTTCCGGTTCCTGTTTCGCCAACTAAAATCACATTTGATTTATCAATTTCAATATCTTCTTTGGAAGAATTAACATGCGAAATACGTTTAAAGTGATTGTATACAGCTACGCTTAATATTTTTTTTGCTTCATCTTGTCCAATAATATATTCATCTAAATGTTGCTTGATGGCTTGCGGCTTTAATACATTTAAAGCATGCTTTACTTGTTGGTTACCCTGTGCGCCAGCTTCTTCACTTACAATTTTAAAAGCTTGAGAAATACACACATCACAAATGTGACCGGTAACACCAGCAATTAAAACTTTTACTTCTTTTTTATCTCGTCCGCAAAACGAACACACAATTGGACCTGCTTTTGCCATAATAGTAATTTGGGCTACAAAAGTACGCAAATACACTTACATACGTTATGCTTAAAGTGGTTTTTTAATTCTAATTTTAGATTAATATTTTAAAAAATCACTCACACGTGCCCTAATAAATTCTTTTATATCTTCCCAATTTTGCCCAAGTAACCCAATTGGATCTGGGCTATCATCTGCATCGTCAAAGTAGGTTAAAGCATTTGGTACTGAAATTAGTAATTGTTGGTTAGGATATTTTTGGTTATAGAAATTAATGATATCGTTTAAAGAGTATAACTTTAATAATTCAAATAAATCCCAAAAATCTTTTTTCACTCCCCTTCCTAAAATGGCGTTAATTTTCATGGCGGCAATGTCTTTATTACTAAACATTCTTATACCATCAATTACTTCAATATCTGCAATAATGGGATGCGTGTATTGAACTAAGTCAACTTTCACCTTATTTATTTTACAAAAAACGGCATAATTAATTTTTAAATTTTCGTATTCAAAATCAGATTTAAACTCTTGCTGTAACAATTTAATTAAACGCTCTACTTCTATTTCTGTTGTTTGAAATAAATCTAAATCAATAGATATGCGATGCCCCAACTTTAAAGACAAAGCCGTGCCTCCAACTAAACAAAAATTATTTAGCTGCGGCATACTCATTAATTTTTTTAATAAGGATAAGGTTTTTGGCTCGACTGTTTGGGTATGTAACATCTAAAATTTTGTACCGGCTGGTTAATTACTGCTGCTGCCAAATGTAAGCGGTTGTTGTTTATGTATTTCGCATTTATTAAGGCGTGGCTTACTTTTTCATCCCCGTAATAAGATCGGCATTGCCTAATATCCTCTACATCGCCTCTTTCAAATACACGAACAATAACCCAATTACAAAATTTATCATAATCTAGCGTTGAAAAATCAACATCCCAAAAAATAGATTTATCAAAAAGTGGTTTTACTGTATTATTCATTGCTTTATCAATTGACGAAAAATAAAAATGATTTTTCACAATAGTGAGGAAAGTTACCATTTTAAACTCATTTTTCAAATGGACTTCAGCACTATCTTATTAAAGTGTTTTCTTAATAAATCAAGTTATGTGTTATATTTTCACACCAATTACACATACATCATCTACTTGCTCTAAATCACCTTTCCAATTTTCAAAAACAGCTTCGAGTTTTTGTTTTTGGATTTCCATTGATTCATGAGAAATCGTTATTAATAAATTTTCTAATTGCTTGTACATAAATTTTTTGCCTTTTGGTCCTCCAAATTGGTCGGCAAAGCCATCTGTAAATAAATAAAATTGCATACCATCTTGTAATGCAATTTCATGTGCAGTAAATGGTTTAGTTATTTCACTTTTGCCAATGGGTTGTTTATCGGCTTTGATTTCGATGAGTTGAATGTCAGGTCGAGCGGAGTCGAAACCTGTATCTGTCGACTTCTCGACTGCGCTCGAAGTGACAGAAGATTTTACATACCACAACGGATTATTAGCTCCACTCCAAAATGCTTTGTTGTTTTGTTTGTCGATACACAACAAGGAAATATCCATTCCATCTTTTACTTCGGCGTTTCCTCTAGCAAAGGTTTCTAAAACGAGTTCACGGGTTTTGTCTAAAATTTTTCCAGTATCAGTAATGCCAAATTCGTTTACAGTTCTGTTTAAAGCATTAGAGCAAACAACAGAAACCATTGCTCCAGGAACACCATGTCCGCTGGAATCGGCAGCGGCAATAAAAAATTTATCATCTTTAATTTCAGCCCAATAAAAATCTCCAGCAACTATGTCCTTTGGTTTGTATAAAATGAAATTATTTTTAATATTACTATCAATAAATGCAAACGGAGGTAAAATAGCTTCCTGCAGACGCTTTGCGTAAGTAATACTTTCAATAATTTCGGTTTGTTTTTCTTTTATTAAATGGTTCTGTATATCAACTACTTCTTTTTGTTTTTCAACTTCTGTTTTCTGTAAGGCAATAATTTTATTTGCCTTTCTCGTTTTTCTTAAATTAACAAACACAAAAAACAAAAAGACAGCTAGCATAACTAAGCCACTTAAAATCATTTTTTGGATAAATGCTTGTTGTTTCCTATTTTCTTCGCTTAAGGTTTTTTCAACTTCTAAGCCTTGAATTTGTTTTTGCTTATTTTCTGCTTCAATATTTTTTTGAATTAATTCATTCTCCTTGTTTTTTATAGAAAGTTCATTGATAACCTTTTGCTGATTTAATTGTTCTATCTCTTTTCTTTTTTCATTAGCTAACAACTCACTTTTTAATATTTCTGCTTCCTTTGCTTTTATTGTTAATATGGAAACTTGCTTGTCTTTTGCTAATAATTCTAACTCCAATTGTTTTCGCTTAATTTCTTCTTCTTGGTATTTTAACTCTTCTTCTTTATGCCTTTTTTCTCCTTCAGTTTTCCGAAGTGTTTCTAAATTTTCTATTAATTCATTTTTTCTGCCGATGTTATTGTTTTCTTCGTCAGCGATTAATTTTAATATAAGAAATTGAGATTTGTATTTAGCTTTATCATATATTGGTTGAGCCTCATTCTTTAAAAAGAGCCTGACACTATCCAGTTCTCCGCTATTACTATATCCCAAACACAATCCGTTTAAATAGTCCTCTTTTGCAACTGCAATATTTTTAATTTTCCCATTTTCGTAATAAGTTGTAATTATCCCATCAACTATTTCAATAGATTTCATCAACTTACTTAGCAGCGATTTGTTTTTTATGAAATTAACTTTTAACCGAACATCACCAGTTTTATAATAGCTAATTCTTTGCTTTAATTGGTTTGTTTCATCAAAAAAGCTAATTGTATTTATTTTTTCATTTCGAAAATATGATACTATTGGAGTTAAATTAAATACTGAATTATATCTTGCACCCACCCATTTTGGTGATTTCTGTCCTAATATACTTGAATGCAAGTTACCTTCCGGCCATCTAATGCTCCTAATTTTCCCATTTGGGTAAAAAATATATATTAATTTTTGTATCCCTTTTTCAAATTTAACTATAGAATAAATCTGATTTGTTTTAAACGAATCACTAGGAACAACATCACTTATTCTATTTTCCATTTCCAAATGATCAAACCAATGGCCAGTTTTATTAAATCTAATACTTATTATACCAAAAGAAATTTTGTAGTAATTGCCACAAGACCCTTGTTTATACTTTAAATATCCTGTATAATTTTTAGTATAATTATTACATGCATCCAATGCGTTTGCAAATTCAATGCATGATGTATCCCTGCAAATTTCTTGCGCATTCATATTTCTAAAAAGAAATGTACATAAAATAAGAATTATACTAACTTCTCTCATATTAGATACTCTGTTATAAACAATTAAAATTTTAAATTAATCTGGTATTTCCTATCACATAAATATAATAAAAAAGCCCTCACAAACTGCAAGGGCTTTTACTTTTTAAGTTTGAGATGAAATTATCCAGACTTCGACTCCGCTCAGGGTGACAGCTCGCAATGACGCTTATGCTTTCACACTAGCACGGATAATATTTAAAGCGCCACCAGCTTTAAACCACTCAATTTGTTGAGCATTATAGCTATGATTAACTTTAAAGTCTTCTTTACTACCATCTGCATGATTTAATGTAATCGTTAATTGAACCCCTGGTGTAAATGAAGTTAGTCCAGTAATATCAATAACATCGTCTTCTTTAATTTTATCGTAATCGGCAATGTCAGCAAAAGTAAGACCTAACATCCCTTGTTTTTTTAAGTTAGTTTCGTGAATACGAGCAAACGATTTTACTATAACAGCGCGCACTCCTAAATGTCGAGGTTCCATAGCTGCATGTTCACGAGAAGAACCTTCGCCATAGTTTTCGTCACCAACAACAATACTACCAATACCTTGAGCTTTATAAGCACGCTGAACAGCAGGCACACCTGCGTACTCACCGTTCAATTGATTTTTTACATTATCTGTTTTCTCGTTAAATGCATTCAACGCACCAATTAACATATTGTTAGAGATGTTATCTAAATGTCCACGGAATTTTAACCACGGACCAGCCATAGAAATATGATCGGTTGTGCATTTGCCTTTAGCTTTAATTAATAATTTTAAGCCTTTTATTTCAACGCCTTCCCAAGCTGCAAATGGATCTAATAATTGTAAACGTTTAGATGTTGGATCAACTAATACTTGAACCTTACTGCCATCAGCAGCTGGTGCTTGGTAGCCTGCATCTTCCACAGCAAAACCTTTTGGAGGTAATTCGTAACCAGTTGGCTCGTCTAATTTAACTTGCTCACCTTTATCGTTAGTTAATGTATCTTTTAACGGATTAAAACTTAAATCGCCTGCAATGGCCATTGCTGCTACAATTTCGGGAGAAGCTACAAATGCGTATGTGTTTGGATTTCCATCGGCACGTTTCGCAAAGTTACGATTGAAAGAGTGGATGATGGTGTTTTTTTCTTGTTTCTCTGCACCTACTCTATCCCACATGCCAATACAAGGTCCACAAGCATTAGTAAATACAGTAGCACCAACTTCAGCAAACACATCTAAAAAACCATCACGCTCAATGGTGTAACGAATTTGCTCAGAACCTGGATTAATCATAAATTCTGCTTTTGATGTCAAACCTTTGGCAGAAACTTGCTTCGCTAACGATACCGCACGCGAGATATCTTCGTATGAAGAGTTTGTACAAGACCCTATCAAACCAGCTTCAATTTTTAATGGCCATCCATTTTTTTCAGCAGCCTCTTTTAATTGAGAAATAGGTGTTGCTAAATCGGGAGTAAACGGACCGTTAACATAGGGTTCTAATTCAGATAAATTAATTTCAATTACTTCGTCAAAATAGTTCGCAGGGTTTGCATATACTTCTGCATCACCAGTTAAATGCTCTTTAATTCCATCTGCTAAAGCAGCAACATCAGCTCGTCCTGTGGCAGATAAATAACGGCTCATACTTTCGTCATAACCAAATGTAGAAGTAGTTGCTCCAATTTCTGCACCCATGTTACAAATTGTTCCTTTACCGGTGCAAGATAAACTAACAGCACCTTCACCAAAATATTCAACCACTTTATCAGTACCACCTTTTACAGTTAAAATACCAGCCACTTTTAAGATAACATCTTTTGCACTCGCCCAGCCATTTAATTTACCAGTTAATTTAATACCAATTAATTTTGGCATTTTTAATTCCCATGGTAAACCAGCCATCACGTCACAAGCATCAGCTCCACCAACACCAATAGCAATCATCCCTAGTCCTCCAGCATTAACAGTGTGCGAATCAGTACCAATCATCATTCCACCAGGAAACGCATAATTTTCTAATACAATTTGATGAATGATACCAGCGCCTGGTTTCCAAAAACCAATTCCGTATTTATTTGAAACCGATGCTAAGAAATTAAATACTTCTTCGCTTTCGTGTTTTGCTCTATCTAAATCAGAAGCAGCACCAACTTTTGCTTGAATTAAGTGGTCGCAATGAACAGAAGAAGGAACAGCTACCGTTGGACGGCCAGCTTGCATAAATTGCAATAATGCCATTTGCGCTGTTGCATCTTGCATAGCAACTCTATCCGGATTAAAATCTACATAAGAATTGCCACGCGGATAATCCGTTAATTTCATATCAGCATCTAAATGCGAGTACAAGATTTTTTCAGCTAAAGTTAAAGGGCGACCTAAGGTTTTACGAGCCGCTTCAATGCGAGTAGGCATATTAGCGTAAACCTTTTTTATCATTTCAATGTCAAATGCCATAATTTGCGTTATTAGAGATTTGTAAATCGTTATTTATTTTATTAATGTAATTGCGAACTAAGCAGAAAACGATGATTGATTAGCGTTTTTGCGGTACGAATTTACAATATTATTATCAGTTTTTTAGCAAAGCTGCAATAAAAATTTGGAAGAAAACTACTGTTTTACATCCCACCAACTAATAAAATTGAGGGTTTTTAGTGTGATCTCCATTTTGCAATACGTTTAATTAATTGCGGGCAAAAAGCTATAGTCTTTACTGTACTCTAACATTTGATTGGTAAAGCTTTTTGGATACTCAATTTTTACATCTGTAATTTTCCCATTTTCAATTACCGGAATTAACTTTGGTTGAATAAACCCTTGGTAAGGCGCCATATCTAATTTTTTATACCGCTCTAACACCTCTTTATGCAAGGCTAAATCAACTTTTACACCGTAATTTTCAATAAGGTTTTTACCTGCTTTATAATCGCCTTGAGATTTAATGCGCTGTAGTTCTTTCAATAATTCACCAAACAATACTCGTAACTTTAAGTAATCATTTACTACAAAAAATGTTTTTCCATTCTCTACTTTTTGTTCTATCACATTTTCTTTTTTGCCTTTTTCAAATGCCCATTTAGCAACCATTTGGCGGTTGCGCATGTGCGCTTCTTCAATATTATCGCCTAATTTTAAACGAGATAACTGAACCATTAAACCTTTAGTGATGTATTCATCATAGGATGCTTTTCCATACTCTAATGATGGCATTACTCCCAAATCCACTAATTTTTGATCCATCAAATAATATAGAGCAACTAAATCAGCGCGACCTTCCTCTAAGGCAGATGCGTAATTTTTTAAAGTTTCGTGCGGCTGACCAATTCCTGGTTCAATTTGACCACTTGCGTGCCCAATAACCTCGTGCATATCAGTATGCAGTTTATCAGCTAAACCAGCGTAGTCTAAAACATTTTTCTTAATAGCATCATTATAGTAAAATTCATTTACAACGCTTCCACCGGCTGCTTTTTCGTAGGCTTCAACAATATTTCCTAAGTTAACTGATTTAGAACCATGCGTTTCTCTAATCCACTCATTGTTTGGTAAATTTATACCTATTGGCGTTGATGGAGCAGCATCGCCACTTTCCATTACGGCATTAATAACTTTAGCTGAAATTCCTTTTACATTTTTCTTTTTATGTTCAGGAAATAAGGTTGAATTATCTTCAAACCATTGCGCATTTGCACCAATAGTTGCTATACGTTTTGATGCTTCAAAATCTCTTACTGAAACAACAGATTCAAAGGTTGCTTTTTTTCCTAATGGATCTTCATACACTTCAATAAACCCATTAGTAACATCAATGGCGCTTTGTGTATCTTTAACCCAAGCAATATTATAATCATCAAAATCTTTTAATGATCCTGATTTGTAATACGTAACCAGTTTATCTAAAGCTAACTTTTGCTCTGGATTTTCGGAAACTGTACTGGCTTTTTCTAACCAAAAAACAATTTTTTCGATTGCCTTAGTGTACATTCCGCCTACTTTCCAAACCTTCTCTACAATTACACCATTCTCTTTTACTAACTTACTATTTAAGCCAATCATCACTGGTGTGGCATCTTTTTTGTCAACCATTTTTTCATAAAAAGCAATAGCTTCTTTTTGATTAACACCTTCATAAAAATTAACGGCCGAATTAGTGATTAAATCTTTATTTGCATCTAAGCATACTTTTTTAGGGGCAATTTTAGGGTCGTAAATAATTGGCAATAAACGTGCTGTAAAATCTTTAACTGATTCGCCGCTATTTAAAGGCAATTTAGAAACGTCTGCGTTAGTTATTAATTGTGCAAATACTTCTTGTGAACACTCAGGGAAAAATTTCTCACTTCCATAATGATGATGAATTCCTCTGCTAAACCAAACTCGTTTGGCATAAACCATAAATTTTTTATAATCATCAGAATTAGCGTCTCCTTTATAAGATTCAGCAACTGCATCTATTGTTTTACGAATCGTTAAATTGAATTTGTAATTTTGATCCCACATAATATCTCTGCCGCATAAAGCTGCCTCCGATAAATAATACAACAACTCTTTTTGTTGAAGGGATAGTTGATCAAAACCGGGTACTTCGTAGCGCAAAATTCGTAAGTCTGCAAATTGTTCGCTCACGTATTCAAAAGCTTCAGCAGAATCTTTCATAATTGTATCTTGTTTAATAGCAGCATCATTTGAATTATAATCTGCTTGATTAGATTTACAAGCGCCAAACATTAAAATGGCTGCAACTGGTAGAATTAATAATTTAGTATTCATGTTTAGGTATTAGTTTTTTATAATTGTTGTAATTCGTCCCGAACTTAATTCGGCATACAATAGCCCGTTTACATTAATTTATGTTTAGGTAAACATGACTAATTAATATGTTTAATTTATTTTTGCACTACAAGATTAACATTAAAATAAGAGCTTTGCAAACCTTTTACCTTTCTTTTTTAATAGCTATATTTGTTACTGATGAAGTCTAAAATATACATCATTTTTTCTTTTACTATAGCATTTGTGTCCATAAAAGGCCAAGTCATTAAACAGAATTTATTATTTGCAAACTCTGTACTTTTTCACCAATCTATTTATACTTATGGGTTTGAACAATCAAAAAGCAACTTGATATTTAAATGCTATTCTTTTAATTATCAGTTGAAGCCAAAGGACAGCATTTCTTTTACATTAGGTAAACATATTCCAACTGATTTTTTAGAGGTAAGTGTGGATACTTTGCATGACGTGCTAAATTTTTACTTCCAATTAGCAAACCAAAAAAACCTCGTTACTTTATTAAGGTTAAATGATACATTGGAAAAAGTAACTTCTGCTGAAAACTATGACGCTAACCATATTAATTCATTAACGGCTTTTGATGATGAAAAATATGCATACAAGGACGATATGTATGTTATAAAAATAAATTCGGATAGCAGCGGCAAGCAATTTTATTTAGTAAAATATCATATTAAAACGATGGATAAACCCTTTGAATATGATAGTAAATGGCAATTTGCTTTCGAGCGAAAACATATACACCGAGCATCAGTGGTATATGCCGATACAAGTCAAGTAATTTTGTATACCCATGTATCAGATGGTATTAAAAAAGGGCAGTGGATTTTACGAATTAATGCTAATAATGGCGAAATAATAAAGGGAATAAAGCTAAGTGCAAAAGGCGATACAAGACATTTTTTACTCTCAAATTTAATAATAGATAAAAAAAATAAAAGTATTGATGTGATTGGAAGTATTTACAACGCTAATGAAATTGACTTTAAAAATAATACGTCTAATTTTACAAATCAAGTTAAGAATCATAAATTATTTTTAGTGACTATTGATAGCTTGGGTGATGTAATTAACCGATCTGAAAAATTACTCCCACTACCAATTCAAGCAAAAACAGTAAATGCACTTCAATCGTATCATGTAAAAATTAGAGAATTCAAAAAATTAAATGATGCTAATTTTGATGTTTGGTTGGATATCTATGTGCAAAGTAAACCTCTTACTTTTTGTTATTATAGTTCTTGGCATTTAAATGTAACCACTGACGATATTGATTTCACCGTCAACCCATCTAAGTTTTACATCAGTTCAGAATCAATTCCAGATTACATCAGTTACGCGCAAGGAGATAGTTATAGTAAATTTATACTAAATGACATAAATGAATATGATAAATTTAAATATCAACAACCCTTAAATCAATTTATTATCGCAACCGGATTGGATGATTTAAACAACTCCTGGTACATGCTTAAAAAGACGGATTTAAATAGTTTGACTAAATTTTACTATTATGTTTTTTATGGCAAAAAAGGTTTAGAAAATAAAGTAGTTTTAAAGGCAGAACAAAAGCAAAAAATGCATATTTATTTTTATAAAAAAACAAGTTATTTAAGTTTCATAACTGATTTGTCAAATACATCATTTGAATTAAAAGTAAATACATTATAAAAACTTAATCACAAAAAAAGGGATTGTTATTTAAAAATAACAATCCCTTTTTAATTGAATTAAACTTACTATGTAAAACTTATAAGTATAAGTTTAGTGGTAAATTAATTAAAAATTACTCAGCAACAACTTCAAAATTAATTGTTGCAGAAATTTCTTTAAATAAGCGAACTTTAGCAGAATATGTTCCTAAAGCTTTGATTGAATCTTCGCTCATTTCAATGTTTTTACGTTCAACATCATAACCAGCTTTTTTCAATGCATCTGCTAATTGAATGTTAGTTACTGAACCAAATATCTTTCCAGATTCTCCAGCTTTAGCACCAACTTTAACAGTTACATCAGCAAATTTAGCTGCCATTGCAGTTGCTTCGTTACGTAATTTTTGTTCTTTAAATGAGCTTTGTTTAATTTCTTCGGCTTGCATTTTTTTGTTGCTATCAGTAGCTAACACTGCAATACGTTGAGGGATTAAAAAGTTACGACCGTAGCCATTTTTAACTTTTACAATGTCATTTTTATATCCTAACCCTTTAAGGTCTTGTTTTAATATAACTTCCATGTTTTCTTGCCTCTTTAAATTATTTTAAACCATCTGCTAAATAAGGCATTAAAGCAATGTGACGCGCACGTTTAACTGCTTGAGATACCTTACGTTGAAATTTTAATGAAGTTCCAGTTAAACGGCGAGGTAACAATTTGCCTTGCTCATTCACAAACTTTAATAAAAAGTCAGCGTCTTTATAATCAATATATTTAATACCTAACTTTTTAAAGCGACAGTATTTTTTCTTTTTTACCTCAACTGAAGGAGGATTTAAAAAGCGTACTTCATTTTTTGCCATTTTCGTAATGTTTTTTGGAGTTAATAATTAAGCTTCTGCTTTTTTAGTTTTAGCAACTTTAGCTTCTGATTGTCTTCCACGTCTTTTGTCTGCCCAAGTTGCTCCATGTTTTTCTAAAGCAATTGTTAAGAAACGTAAAATACGCTCATCACGTTTAAATTGTAATTCTAGTTCTGCAATCTCAGTGCCTTTTCCTGAAAAATCAAGTAGGTGGTAAAACCCTGTTGTTTTCTTTTGGATTGGATAAGCCAATTTCTTTAGCCCCCAGTTTTCTCTGTGATTAATTTTCGCTCCCAAATCCGTTAGGATTTTTTCAAACTTTTTTGCGGCCTCCTTTGCCTGATCATCAGACAAAACGGGAGTTAAAATGAAGACCGTCTCATAGCGTTTTTCCATTATTGTATATTTTAAATTTAGGGGTGCAAATATAAGCTAATTATTTGATTCTGACACTATTTTAAATAAAAACAACTAATTTAATCCGCAAGAAAATTATTTTTTTATCATTAACTTATTAACTTTCAACATTTTATGTCTATTTATGTTAAAATAGCGAGTGCACAAAAAAAGTTGCTCAAAGCACAAAATTTTAAATAAACTCTATTTTACATTTTTTTAGTAAAAACTTACTAATTAAAAATTGCACGAGTGGAATTGTGGTTATATTTAGGATTTAAAAGTTCCAAAGCATGCAATTTTTCGTTTCCGCACTATTTGTTATAAAATTAATAACCTTACCTCCTGACAGCAATTCCATCATTGCTAACAACTTTGATATTCGGCAAGAAGTTATTTCAGTAACAAATTTTTCAACTCATGAAAAAATGGATTTTGTTTATGATTCTCAAGTTTACAAACTAGGGTGCGATACTTTGCCTAATGTTATTTTTTGGAGAAGTATCATGAAACTCCATAAAGATTCAGCTCTATTTAATACTCCTTTAAACAGAAATGTTCTGTGCAAAACAGGTCTCAAGAAATGGGAATGTATGGATAGCACCCAAAAATTCTGTTATAGGGATAGTCTCCGAAAATTGCATTGCCTTAGTGATTCGGAAAGAATTTTGCTCACCAATGGGAAAAGTTTTTTTTATGATTTTACAAAAGCGGCTACAAATTTTAATCAAGGCATCAATGATTTTATTGCTAATGGAGTTGACCCATGGTATGCACAAGCAATATTAATGATTGAAAGCCCAAATAAACTTCAAAAATCAAATGCTGGCGCCTACGGTTCTTTTCAATTAATGAAAGACGTAGCGCGTTTGTTTGGATTAAAAGTAAATAAAAAAATAGATGAACGCGCTAATTTTAGTCGCTCTGCTTATGCTGCATCAAGCTTAATAAAGAAAATCTGCATTCCTAAAACCAAACAAATATTAGATTCGTTAGGAATTACAAATTACAAAGAAAACGAATTGTGGTTTAGACTACTAGTTATGCATTCCTACCACGCTGGAGCAGGAAATGTAAAGAAGGCGCTATTCTCCTTTCGGCCAAACGAAGGTAATATGAATTTAATTTACACACTTTGGCGAACCCAAACCAAACAATTTAAATCAGCGTCTCAAAATTATTCACAATTAGTTTTAGCTGCGATGCTCGAAGTTAATGAGAAATTTGGCTTAAATCCAAAACAACTAATTATTGACTCTAAATCAAAAGAAAAAACACTTCGCTAGATAGAATTTTTTTATTTTACCCATTTAAATGCCGCTAAAAATGTATTTTTTTTGAAATCCGATTTTTATTTAATTTTAATTTTACATTTATCAATAAATTATGACCTATGAGAATTCTGATTATTGAAGATGAAAAATCATTACGCGAAGATGTTGTTGACTATTTATCTGAAAACGGCTATAAATGCGATTTTGCAACAACCATTAAGAGTGCTATCCAAAAATTAAACGATATTGCTTATAGTTGCGCTTTAGTAGATGTTGGCCTGCCAGATGGATCAGGAATAGAAATTGTAGAACACATCAAGAAAAATAATCCGGAAATGGGTGTTATTATTGTTACGGCCAAAAATTCGCTGGAAGATAAGTTACAAGGATTAAAAATAGGTGCAGATGATTATTTAACTAAACCGTTTCATTTGTCAGAATTAAGCGCAAGGGTTTACTCCGTTTTGCGCAGAAGAAATTTTGGCGGAAAAAATAAGCTAGTATTTGAAGGTATAGAAATTGATACGACCGAAAAAAAAGTAATCGCTAATAATATTCAATTGCAATTAACTAAAAAAGAATATGAAATTTTAGTTTATTTAGCTAGCAATCCTACACATTTAATTACTAAAGAAGCCTTAGCAGAAGCCATTTGGGGAGATAAAGCAGAAATGGCCACTTCCTTTGATTTTGTTTATAGTCAAATAAAAAATTTAAAGAAAAAATTGAATGAAGTAGATGTAAAAAACTACATTAAAGTAGTTTATGGCATGGGTTATAAATTTAAAGAGTAATTTATTTTTTAATGCAATATCGCATGTTGCCGTGCATGTAAAATCAAATGAAACTTCTTACTAAAACTAATATTTACACAACCATTACAACTGTTTTATTGTTTGCAATGGGCATTTTTGTTGTATATCAAGTGATACTACAAAAATTAGATAAAGAAGTTGATAAACAATTGCTTTCTGCTAAAACAAAGATTGTAACAGGTTTAAAGGCGGGGATTTTACCAAATGAATTCTTTTCAAACCTCGGACAAAAAGTTTATATTAAAAAGATTGATAAGCAAACAATTTTTGAGAATAAGTTTATTGAATACATTGAACATCAATCCGGCGTTTATAAATCAGATGAAGATATTTTGCAGCGAGAACTTTTGTTTCAAACCGTAGTGGATGGCAAGGCTTATGAAATCACAGTATGCAGCTCATTATCGGAAGGAAAAAAAACAGGGGAATATATTATTGCTGTTGTACTTATTTTTTTATTGGTATCTGTCATTATATTATTTTTATTAAATAGGTTAATCTCTGCTTTTATTTGGTCGCCATTTTATGATACACTTTCTAAAATAAAAACATGGAATATTAAGAAAAACGAGATTCTTGATTTTAAAACAACTGATATTGATGAGTTTCATTTGCTGAATGATACTGTAAAAGATTTAACCCGACAAATACAAGCCGATTATCATAATCTAAAGGAATTTACAGAAAACGTTTCTCATGAGGCTCAAACTCCATTATCAATTATCAGTACCAAAATAGAGTTGTTAATGCAAGAGTCTAATTATAGCGAAAAACAACATAAACTTTTAGTTCAAACTTACAATGCAACCCAGCGCTTATATAAATTAAATGAGGGCCTGATATTATTAACTCGTATAGAGAATAAGCAATTTGTTGAAACTAGTTCGATAGATTTAGTTCAGGCTATTGAAGAAAAAATTGAAGTGCTGGAAGATTTTATTGAAGCAAAACAAATTGTAGTAGAAAAAACGTTTAATGCCCAAGTCACAAAGGACATTAATCCAGTTCTTCTGACTATTTTATTAAATAATTTATTTATCAATGCCATCAAATATAATTTAGAAAAAAATGGTACTATAAAAATTACTTTAAATGAGGCCTCTATTTCTGTTGAAAACACTAGTATCTCTGATAAGATAGATAAACAGTTTTTATTTGATCGTTTTAATAAAAATTCTATTTCTGGTTCTTTAGGACTAGGCTTATCTTTAATTAAAAAAATTGTTGATTTTTATAATTGGCATATTACCTATTCGCATAAAGATGGAACTCATAAGTTTAAAATTTATATGTAGTTTCGTCATGCATTTTTAACCTATGAATAAACCTATTTGGCATAAAGAGCCTAATCTAACGACTATAAATTCTTTAAATGAAAATACCTTAGGTCAAAATTTAGGGATTGAATTTATTGAAGTGGGAGCAAATTATTTAGTGGCAACTATGCCTGTTGACGAACGAACAAAACAACCCTTTGGTTTGCTTCACGGTGGCGCCAATGTTGCTTTAGCGGAAACATTAGGTAGCGTTGCATCGTTATTAGTTGTAAACAGCGACGTATTTATTGGAGTTGGTGTAGAAATAAATGCCAATCACATAAAAGCTGTTTTAAAGGGTAAGGTAAAAGGAATTTGTACTCCTTTAAATATTGCAGGCAAAAATCATGTTTGGGATATTAAAATTTATAATGAAGCTAATGAACTGACTTGTGTATCCCGATTTACATGCACTATTATTCCAAAAACTAAATTTATATAAATTACGATTCATTATTTAAACTAGAGGTTTTTTATTTTACAGCTAACAAATAACAAGAGCAGAATGACACGTTTATTTATTCCAATCATCCTTTTAATTGCTAATTCCATCATTGCCCAAAATAAATTAAAAGCAGGCTTTGATGCCCATGAATTTTTAGATGTTTTAAATTTAGAGTGGACACATCAGGATATCGGAAATAGTTATGCTCATGCTATTGTTCCGCCAAATTATCACCGCGTGTTTCGTTCGCCAGAAGTTGGATTAAAAAATAAATTTGATTTTTGGTTGCGTGACGATTCGGTAGGAGTTATTTGTTTACGATACACAGTAGGTGGAACCAGTTGGCTAGAAAATTTTTATAGTGGAATGATTAAAGCGCAAGGCTCATTAAAATTAAACGATTCAACCACATTTAATTATAAATTTTCTAATGACGAAAAAGCGTTTGTGCATCACGGTTGGACTATTGGAATAGGTCATTTAGCTCCACTAGTAACCAAAGTTATAAATGAATATTATAATAAAGGAGTAAAAGAAATTATAATAGTTGGGCACAGCCAAGGAGCCGCACTTGCTTTTTTAATGCGTTCTTATCTGCAGTATGCTCCCAAATCAATTGTGCCAAGTGATATAAAATATAAAGTGTATTGTTGCGCTGCTCCAAAACCTGGTAATTTATTTTATGCATACGACTTTGATTTTATTACTCGTAATGGTTGGGCTTATCGAATTGTAAGCACAAGCGATTGGGTGCCACAAACACCATTTTCTATGCAAAGTATTGGAGACTTACATCCCGCAAATCCCTTTGCAAATAAAAAGCAACTTATGAAAAAAGGAGTTAACAACCCCTTAATTCGTTGGTATGTAAACCATGCCATAAACGATATGGAAGGCGCAGCCAAAAAAGCAAATAGAAAGTATGAAAAATACCTCACCAAACGAATGGGTTCTGTTATAAAAAAATCTCTTAAAGAATATCAAAATCCAACCATTGAAAAAAGTAATTCGTACATGCCATCTGGTGTACCCATTGTTTTGCAGTCAGATAGCGCTTATAACGCAAAATTTAAGTTTGACGGCAAAAATGTATTTTTACATCATACGTTTGAACCCTATATTTATTTAACAGAATTGCATTATATAAAATAATTGTATTGCAACCGTATTGCATTGCTTCCCTGTAAAACTCTATACAAATTATTGCTTTAAAATCTTTAAGGTTATTTGACAATTTCTATTAAATTTGCCAAGATTTAAAACACTTATACTTATGAAAAAAATAATTTTATTTATTGTTACCTGTACCTTTTTATTAAAGCCAATTGCTAAAGCTGATGAAGGCATGTGGTTGCCAATGTTGCTTGGACAGCAAGTGTATGCTGATATGGTTAAAAAAGGACTAAAAGTATCCAAAGAACAACTATACAGCATGAACCAAGCATGTATTAAAGATGCCATTATTATTTTTGGCGGAGGTTGCACCGGCGAAATTGTAAGTAAAGAAGGGTTAATCTTTACAAATCACCACTGCGGTTATAATGCTATTGCTGCAGCAAGCACCGTTGATCATAATTATTTAAGAGACGGCTTTTGGTCTAAATCAAAATCTGAAGAGATATACGCACCAGGTGTTCACGCTCAGTTTTTAGTTAAAGTACTAGATGTTACTGATAAAGTAAACGAAAAAATTAAAGATATTCCTGCTTTAGAGTTAACTCAAAAGTTGCCAGGCATTTTAACCGAAATGGCTAATAAAGAAACTGAAGGTTCAACTTACGAAGGACGAGTTTCATCTATGTTTAAAGCCAATCAATTTTTACTATTTGTTTATGAGCGCTATAAAGATGTGCGTTTGGTTGGTACGCC
>JBIKOX010000057.1:0-14384 GCA_044357775.1 Bacteroidia bacterium
TTTTGTGTTTATTTTCATGAGATGTTGTCTCAGTATAATTTTGTTAATAGAGATTCACTAAAATCGATGGTTACAGACTCATTGTTTACAATAGGTTGTTCTGAGGCTGTTTGTGAAAATTTAAAAATCTTAGGCTCAAAAAAAGTTTTAAAACAATTTGAATGTATCGATACAAAAAAAATAGATGATATTATTTTTGACTCTATTCCTGCAATTATAAATGAAAAAAAATCTGAAGGATATAAAATAATAACAATGTCTGGTCAGAGAATCGACAGAAAAGGATTTGATATATTTGTATATATTGCTAAAGAATTAAGAGATGAAGCGATTCACTTTTTGTGGTTAGGATCTTCAAGAAACAGTAGTTATGAATATTTTATTGAATGTTTAATTGCTTCAGAAAGAGTTAATAATATCACTATAATTCATCCAAAGAATAATGAATATTATCAATATTTAAACAGTACCGATTTGTTTTTTTTAAGTTCAATCGAAGATCCTTTTCCTCTTGTAATGCTTGAAGCTGCATATTTAAGCAAATATATTATATCATTTAATTCAGGTGGAGTGTCAGAATTTTTGAAAAATCATAATGGACTATTATTAAATTCGACCAACATTAAATCTTGTGCTAAAGTGATAAAAAATGTTTTGAATAGCGTAGAATTTAAACAAAATATTATTACAAAAGACTTTGAATATGGAGCAGAAATTCAAACAAAATATTTAGAAAAATTATTATTTGATAATATTCTAAAAGGATAGGTTAAATTAAAATTTATCACACTTAAGCTTGTAATGAAATTATCTATAATAATTGTTAATTATAAAACTCCAAATTTAACATTAAGGTGTTTAAGTAGTATTTATTCTTCAAATGTATTTTGTGAATTTGAAATTATTATTATTGATAATTGTTCAAATGATAATTCAGAACAACTAATTATGTCTATTTATCCAAATATTATTTGGATAAATAATAATAACAATGAAGGTTTCGGTAGAGCTAATAATTTAGCTGCTAGATTCGCTAAAGGTAAATATATTTTACTATTAAATTCGGATATGTTAGTTTTACAAAAAACAATAGATGAATGTATTATTTATCTTGATGAAAATTCTAACATTGGTGCATTAGGTTGTAAATTGCTTAATGAAGATGGTTCTTTACAAAAGTCATTTTATTATTATGCAGGTGATTATATGAATGTTTTAAAAGATAATTTAGTGTTTGATTATATTTTTAAGCCAAAATCAAAGAAAATTAAAGCTATTATGGGTGCTTTTATGATGATGCCATTAAATATATTTAATGATGCAGGGGGGTTTGATCCTGATTTTTTCATGTATGCCGAAGAATTAGACTTATGTAGAAGAATTGCTTATAAAAACTACAATATAGTATATTATGATAAAATAACAGCTATTCATAAGCATGGTGGGAGTTCTAATGGAAGTGACTGGACATATAAGCAAAACTACTTATCAAATGCTTTGCTTTATTTAAAGGTAAAAGGAATTAAAGGTTATTTTATATATCACTTTTTAATGAATGTAAATTTATATACTAACATGCTTTTAATTTGGAAAATGGATAGGAATTATAGAAAAGATTTTTGGCAACATCAAAATTATTATTTTTCAAATTTTGTAAATTACTTGAAAATTCCGTTCTTGTATTCTAAATCAATGGGCAATGGAAAAAGACTCCTTAAAAGAGCTTAGGGAAGGTTCTTTCAATAATGAATCACAAACAATTGTTAGTGTAGTAATGATTGCCTATAATTTAGAAAAATATTTGGCGGAAGCTATTGAAAGTGTTTTAGTTCAAAAAACAAATTTTAAGGTAGAATTAGTTATTGGTGAAGATTGCAGTACGGATAATACGAGAAAAATTGCTTTGGATTATCAAATGTTATATCCTCATTTAATTAGAGTTTTGTTGCCTCCAAAAAATCAGGGATTAACTCCAAATTGTATTGCAACACATAATGCGTGTATTGGCAAATATATTGCATTGTTAGATGGAGATGATTACTGGACAGATGATTTAAAACTCCAAAGACAAATTGATTTTTTAGAAAAGAATCCTCAATATGCTGGATGTGCCCATCAATCTATTAAAATTTATTCAAATGAATTAAAGAAGGATGAACCTTTTGGATCCAATAATGATGAGGTATATGTCTTAAAAGATACAATTAGTCACCGCAAATTTCATACCTCATCACTTGTATATCATAAAAAAATTTGGGATAAAGTTGGCGGTATTCCTCCTAATATATCTTCTAACGAGCGCGCTATATATCCTATGGTAGCTTTATTTGGAAAAATAAAATATTTTCAACAAGCAATGTGTGTTTATAGATTAACAGGCTCCGGTTTAACTTCTCGTGTGAATTATAAAGAGCTTGAAAGTGATTTTAATATGTTAAATTGGCTAAAAAAAATAAATAGTGAATTCCCTGTGTGTAAATTTAAATCATTTTTGTATTTATGTAATTATACTTATGGAGTCAAAAAAATTCCATTATTTACCTTAACTAGATATTATATGATGTTTTGTTTTTATTCATTTTCATATTTTCCGAACAATTTTGCAGACTTAAAATGGGGTAGTGTTTTTTTTGTGAAAAGGATTAATCAAGCGCATTTGGAATAATATTCAAAAAAATGGAAAAATTAATATTTAAGAGTTACGAAGACTTAATAAATGATATAAAAAAGAATTTAACTAAAATCTCGTACTATAATTTTGATTTAGTAGTTGGTATTCCAAGAAGCGGAATGATTCCAGCATATTTGATTTCTGCATACCTAAACATTGACTGCTCTGATATTAATGATTTAATTAATAATGCAACTCTGCAAAGAGGTATTACGAGAAAAACTAAAAGTTCATTATTAACTACGCATGAGGCTAAAAAAATTTTGTTGGTTGATGATAGTATATTTTCAGGAGATTCTTTTGAAGTAACTTTAAGTAAAATCCCTAATGAATTAAAAAATAGAATTACAAAATTGGCAGTTTATTCTTCTACTAAAAACCTTTCTAAAATTGACATTTATTTTGAGTATTTAAACGGTAAAAAATTATTTGAATGGGGAATTTTTCATAATAATTTAATTACTGAAACGTGCGTAGATATTGATGGTGTTCTTTGTGAAGACCCTTCGGAAGAAGAAAATGATGATGGTGAGAATTATATAAATTTTATTAGAAATGGAAAAGCATTATTTATACCTACAGGCAAAATCTACGCATTGGTTTCGAATAGACTTGAGAAATACAGAAAAGAAACTGAAGACTGGCTTAACAAACACAATGTTCAATACTCAAGTCTTATATTATTAGATTTACCTGATAAAAATGCGCGCGAAAAAATTGATGCAGGAGTTATTCATAAAGGATCTTATTATAAAAAATCAACCGCTACTTTTTTTATCGAAAGTAGTTATAATCAATCATTAGTTATAGCAAAAGTGTCAGGCAAACCTGTATATTGCGTAGAAAAAAACATATATATTAAGCCAGAGTTGGCAAATGCTATGATTTACAACACTAATGGATATATTAAAATGCATTGGTATAAAGTTAAACATGTGGTGAAAATGAATATGATTAAATGGAAATTAATTAAATAATTTAATCATTGTTTTACTAAATACTGTCTTGAAAAAAGTTTTAATATTAGCCTACGACTTCCCTCCATATGTTTCAGTAGGAGGGTTACGTCCATATAGTTGGTATAAATATTTTCATGAATTTGACGTATACCCAATTGTTATTACCAGACAATGGAGTAATAAAAATGGAAATTATTTAGATTATATAGCTGCAGGAGAATCAAATAAAGAAATTATTGAATCGGCTGAACATGGAACTATTATAAGAGCTCCATATAAACCTAATTTCGCAAATCGCATAATGCTAAAATATGGTGATAATAAATATAAATTTTTAAGAAAAATAATTTCCGCCTATTATGAATTTGCTCAATTTATTTTTCTTACTGGCCCAAAATCTAAGATTTATTCTGCAGCAAATAATTATTTAGAAAAAAATTCAGTTGATGCAATTATTGCAACTGGCGACCCTTTTATTCTATTCAGTTATGCATCAAAGCTTAGTGAGAAATATAAAACGCCTTGGATAGCTGATTACAGAGATATTTGGTCGCAAAACAAGCACATTCAAAATAAATTTTTATTAAAAAAGTGGCATAGCTTTTTTGAAAATAAAATTGTAAAGACATCTGCTAATATTACAACTGTGTCTGATTTTTTACAAGTAAAAATATCCGAATTAATAAAAGAAAAATCATTCCTTATTTTACCGAATGGATATGATCCGGAATTAGTAGAAAATGTTAAATCAATTAAACAGCAAAATGATTGTTTAAGTATTGCTTTTGTAGGCTCAATTTATGACTGGCAACCACTTCGAAGTTTTTTGAGCGTAATGTCTAAATTTATTAAAAGTAATAAAGATATAAAAATTAGGATTAATTTTTATGGAATAAATCTTTATGGCGTAACTTTTAATGGGGGTTTAGATGAAATTATTAAATCAGAATATCCCGATTTATCAAAGTATATTCAAATTCATAAAAAAATCTCTAATGGACAATTACTTGAAGAATTAGCCAAACAAAATGTGATGCTTCTGTTTAATTACTATTCTTATATGGGAACAAAAATATTTGACTATATAGGACTAGAACGAATTATTTTATTTTGTTACACGGATGATATTGAAGCAAATAAACTCAAAGCAAAATATTATGATATTGATGATGTTGATAATATTAGTTCACACTTGCAGGAAGATTTAATTAAGGCAACAAATTCTGGTTATCTTATTAAAGATTCCTCGCAATTATTAGATAAGCTAGAAGAGCTATATATTGAATTCACTCAAACTGGAATTATAAAATGTAATACTATTAATTCTGAAATGTATTCTCGAAAACACCAAGTTGAGCAATTGGCAACTTTAATAAAAACGATTTCATTTCAGAAAAATTAATAGTATGATGACAGGCCAGGTAGTTATTATAGATTATGGAATGGGAAATATTCATTCTATTCAAAAAAAATTAGCACGGTTAAAAATTAATTGTTTAGTATCTTCTAATCATCAAGATATAACAGCAGCCGATAAAATTATATTACCAGGAGTTGGTCATTTTGGTCAGGCTATGTTAAAATTGCATCAATTAGATTTGATTCAAGTTTTAAATGAACAGGTGCTTCATAAAAAGAAACCTATTTTAGGTATTTGCTTAGGCATGCAATTAATGGCTTTAAAGAGTGAAGAAGGAAATGTAAATGGGTTAGGATGGATAGATGCCGATGTCGTTAAATTTAAAGTGCACGATAAATTAAAATATAAAATTCCTCACACTGGATGGAATGAAATTATGATTAATAAAGATAGTTTATTAATGAGTGGAATCCCTAGTTTATCTGAATTTTATTTTGTTCATTCCTATTATTTTAAACCCCATCAAGCTGCGGATATTTTAAATGAAACAGAATATGAAGAACGCTTTGTTTCATCTATTCAGCGTGAGAATATTTTTGGAGTACAATATCATCCTGAAAAAAGTCATGACGTTGGAGAAGTATTATTGAAAAATTTCATTAATCTATAAAAATGTATAGACCTAGAGTAATTCCCGTTTTGCTATTAAAAGACAACGGATTGGTGAAATCCAAAGTTTTTAAAGATTTTCGCTATATTGGTGATCCAATTAATGCTGTTAAAATTTTTAATGATTTAAGAGCAGATGAATTAGTGTTTTTAGATATCACAGCTTCACGCGATAAACGATTAGTCTCGTTGGAATTGATTAAAAATATTGGTGAAGAAGCGAATATGCCATTTGCTGTTGGAGGTGGAATAAGATCCTTAGAGGATATTCGGCAAATTATTAGTGCAGGTGCCGAAAAAGTGATTATAGGTTCTCATGCTATTGAAAATCCTAATTTTATAAAAGAAGCTTCTGCTACGTTTGGGTCTTCTACAATTGCTGTTTGTATGGATGTTAAAAAAAAACTATTTGGAAAAGAAAAAGTTTGGTCTTTAAATGGCTCAAAGGCATCAGGCTATTCGCCTATTGATTTTGCGAAATTAATGGAAGAAAAAGGAGCAGGAGAACTCATTGTTCAATCTATTGAAAAAGATGGATTAATGACCGGTTATGATATTCAATTGATTAAAAGTATTTCAATGGCAGTTTCTATACCAATAGTAGCACTTGGTGGTGCTGGAAAAATAGAACATTTAAAACAAGCTTATAAAGAAGGGTATGCCAATGGTTTAGCCGCTGGCAGTATGTTTGTTTACCAAGGAACAAAGCAAGGTGTATTAGTCAGTTATCCGGACAAAGGAGAATTAGAAATTATCAAGGTTTTATAATATTAAAGTACTATTTTTGATTTATAAAATTATTACATGAGTACCAATACTTATCAAATATGCACGCGATGTGTAATGGATACATCAGATCCTGGAATATCTTTTAATGAAGTTGGGGAATGTAATTTATGTTCAGAGTTTATAGGTAAACGTGCTAAGCACAATTATCACGGTGCAGAAAGTGATTTGCAATTTCGGACAATCATTGAAGAAATGAAAAGCGCTGGTAAAGGAAAAGAATATGATTGTGTAGTAGGGTTAAGCGGTGGTGTTGATAGCAGTTATGTGGCCTATATTTGTAAAAAAAATGGCCTGAGAGTATTAGCTGTGCATATGGATAATGGTTGGAATTCTGAAGAGGCAGTATTAAATATTAGAAATATTGCTAAAAAATTAGAGATTGACTACGAAAGTTATGTGTTGGATTGGGAGGAGTTTAAAGATTTACAATTGGCATTTTTAAAGGCTTCAGTGCCTGAAGCAGAAACACCCACCGATATTGCTTTGTTGGCAGCCGTGCATATTGTGGCTGATAAATATGGTATTAAACATGTGATTAGTGGCGGTAATTTTGCTACAGAGGGAATTCTTCCAAAATTTTGGCATTATAATGCAAAAGACACCAGGTATTTTAGTCATATTCAAAAAAAATTCGGAAATCGTAAACTTAATAAATTTCCTTTGTTTGGCTTTCAGAAAGAAATGTATTTCAAGTTAGTAAAGCAAATGAAAATAATTTATCTTTTAAATTATTTGCCATACTCAAAAAATGAGGCTATGGAACTATTAAAGACTGAATTAGAATGGCGTTATTATGGCGGAAAACATTATGAATCGATTTATACTGGATTCATTCAATCCTATTATTTATTTAAAAAATTTAATATCGATTACAGAAGAGCAACTTTAGCCACGCAAATATGTACAGGAGAAATTAGTAGAAAAGAAGCATTAATGGAATTAGAAAATCTTCCGTATCAAACTGAAAAATCTCAAAAAGAAAAAGAATATATTGCCAAAAAACTGAGTATCAGTGTTGATGAATTTGAAAAAATAATTGATTTGCCTCCTAAATGGTATACTGATTATCCTAATGATGAAAAGCGATTGAAATTTATATACGATACGTATAGGAAGATATTAAAAAAAGATAAGTTAGGTAATTTCTAATAAGCAGCTTTAAAAACTATGAAAATGCACGAAAGCTGTTTAATATGCAGTTCAACTAATTTAAAAAATTTATCAGGATATGAGAAAGCATATTTATGCCAATGCGAGAAATGTAGTTTTGTGTTTTCAAAATGTATACCAACTTTTCAAGAATTAGAGCAGTATTATCATAATTATTCAATAAATAATTATATATCCCCACTAACGATTAAACGTTATAATGAAATTTTAGATCAATTTGAACCTTTTCGTAAAACGAATAAAATCATTGATATTGGCTGCGGTTTAGGTTATTTTTTAATTGAAGCTAAAAAGCGAGGTTGGGAAGTACATGGGACTGAATTTTCTAGTAAGCTAGTGGAACTCTGTGAACAGAAAAATATTAATGTACAAAAAGGCAAATTAAATGAAGAGAATTATCCGGCAGGTTCGTTTGATATTGTCACCTCATTTGAAGTAATAGAGCATATTAATAATCCGTTACCTGATTTAAAGAATTTTAATTCTATTTTACGCAAAGGAGGTTTAGTTTATGTCACTACTCCAAATTTTAATTCTTTACTTCGATTTAAATTAAAAGCAGCTTATAATGTAATTACCTATCCTGAACATTTATCATATTATACACCGAAAACTTTAGATAAAGTATTTAATAAATCGGGGTTTAAAAAAATAAAAATAGAAACCACTGGAATTAGCATAACTAGACTAAAAATAAGTCAAGGAAAAAGTAATCAAAAAATTATTTCTGCTAACTCTGATGATGAAAAATTGAGAAATCAAATGGATTCGAAATGGCATTTTAAATTAGCTAAAAATATAATAAATACAACTCTTTCAACTTTAGGTAAAGGAGATAGTCTGAAAGGTTGGTTTATAAAGCAATAGAAAAGGTATTAAATCATTTCTTTTTAAAAGTTGTTTGATTATAATGATGTTGTATAATAAATAAACTCGCAACAAAAAAAGGCAATTCGGGAATTCTTAACCGAACTAATGACCCAAAATTTGCAACCGTTAAACCAACTGAAAATGCAAAAAACACCGAAAATAAAACTGAAAAAAGTAGAAGTGAATTTTTATTGATGTATTTAAAAAAGCCGAAAAATTTAAGTTTAATCAACAAAAATATTGTTAAGTATAGTAAATAAGAATTTTCTAATGATGAAATAAACATGACTGGATTGCGCACATCCCATAGGCCTGGTCTAAAAATTCCTGCAAAAATTGCTTGAGGGGCTTTTAAAACAACACCACTAGCACTTGCATCAAAATCTCCAATATCATAAGCGTTTCCTCCATAATGATCGGCTTTCATATCTTGTTGAACAACTACAGCTTGATCTAAAACCTTATCAACTTTATAGGCACCCAGCGAATCTCCCATTTGATTTAAGGCAATGTATCCACCAATTGCAGCAAATCCTAATAAAATTGGAGTAGCTATGATCCGAAGAAATGAATGTTTGATTTTTTTAATTAAATTGTTACTCAGCCATAAAATAGATCCCGGTAAAATGGCAAAAAAGATATATGGCTTAATGGCTAGTATAATAATTGAAGATATGAATAAATACATTATATAGCGAACGTTGCGTTTCTTTTTAATAAAAAAGTAATAGAATGCATAGGTAAACCAACCGGTAGCGGATAATGTAAATGAATCTTTCATTAAACCAGAACCCCAAAATACGCAGGACGGTATAAATAAACATGCAATTGCTAATTCACGTTTTAATGCAGGGAATTCTTGTAAAAATGTTTGGTACAACTTCCATAAACCTCCATAGGTAATTACACATACTAATACAGCGCTTGAAAAATAAGAGTAGAAGCCACAAGTAACAATAGGAACTAATAATTTTACCACAAAAAAGGCATGACTGTCTGCCGATCTATATACAGGAAATCCAGTTGATTCATTAAAATGTAAAAGGTAAATTTTTGCATTCCCAAATAGCCCAAATAAAAAATCTTCTTGATTCACAAAAAATAGTTTTGAATAAGCACATGCTGTTTGATGATAATTAATCGTATCGCCCCCGCCATAATAGAAAAAATATAAGCAGCCCAAAGCTATTGAACCTAAAACGTGAACAATTAGTCCTTTTGTGAAATAGTAATATTCTGGATTTTTTGTGATGTTTTTTTTAGTTACAATGTAGCCATAGATAAATGCTGCTAATACATATAATGGGGTTAATAAAATATCAAATATGCTTAGGTTTGGATGCATTCAATGATAAAAATACTATTTTTACTTGAAAATAGTATGTGCTTAAAAATAATATCACAATAATAAACTGCTTATTTAGCAAGCCCTCATCTATTTTAAAAAATTACTAACTATGTGCGGAATTTCCGGTTTCATCGATTATACTAACCAATCTACTTCAGAGGTATTGGTGAAAATGACGGATACATTACACCATCGTGGACCAGATGGCAGCGGCTATGAATTTTTTCAAACTAATCATTATCAATTAGGTTTTGGTCACCGCCGTTTATCTATTATTGATTTAAGTGAAGCTGGAAAGCAGCCAATGAATTTTAAACATATATGGATTACTTTCAACGGTGAAGTGTATAATTACAATGAAATTAAAAATGAATTAATTGCACTCAATCATCAATTTATAGGACATTCAGATACGGAAGTTATTCTTCATGCTTATGCTCAATGGGGAATTTCCTGTATTGAAAAGTTTATCGGCATGTTTGCCTTTGTTATTTATGATTCTATTTCTCAAGAAATATATTGTGTGCGAGATCGCGCTGGCATAAAGCCTTTTTTTTATTATTGGCAAGATGGATTGTTTTTATTTGCATCCGAATTAAAAGCTTTTCATCAGCATCCGCAATTTAAAAAAGAAATTAATTTAGATGCAGTTGCTGCATTTATGCAATTTGGAAATGTACCCACGCCTCATTGTATTTTTAAGAATTGTTATAAATTAAAACCAGGTCATTATCTTAAATTCTCACTTCATACTTCTGAAATCTTAATTCATAAATATTGGGATGTATATGATGCTTATAATAAACCAAAGTTGGATATTTCTTTTGCAGAAGCAAAAATAGAAACTGAGAAAATATTAAAATCTGCTTTTGATTATCGAATGATTTCTGATGTGCCTGTTGGCGTGTTTTTAAGTGGCGGTTATGATAGCGCATGTGTAGCAGCTTTACTTCAAAAAGACAGATCAGAAAAATTAAAAACATTTACTATTGCAGTTCCTGATATTGGTTTAAATGAAGCGCCTTATGCTGAGGAAGTTGCAAAACATGTAGGCACCGAACATTATGAATATCAATGTTCACAATTAGAAGCATTGGAATTAATAACTGATTTACCATACTATTACGATGAACCTTTTGCTGATAGCAGTGCTATACCTACAACCTTAGTTTGTAAAATGGCGAAAAAACAAGTAACAGTGGCATTAAGTGCTGATGCGGGAGATGAAATTTTTGCAGGATATAATCGTTATGATTATATGATGAAACATGGTAAAATATTAAATCAGTTACCTCAATTTATTAGAAAAGGAATGTCCGGAATCATGAGCAGCATTCATTCTGACAAAATACCTGTTTTAAAAAATAAATACAATTTTCATAATCGTTATGAGAAACTAAAAGTTTTATTAAATGATCCATCACCTAAAAATATGATGCTAAGTTTAAGTAAACAATATGATGAATCACAGTTAAAACATTTACTAAAATGTGCATTTAACAATTTGGATACAGCGTATTTATCGGACGCACTTTGTAAAGAATTTGATTCTCCTTTATCGTACATGATGGCTATTGATTATCAAACGTATTTGTTAGATGATATTTTGCAAAAGGTAGATAGAGCTTCTATGACTTCTAGTTTAGAGGGAAGAGAGCCTTTTTTAGATCATCGCATTATTGAATGGGCTGCTCAGCTACCCGATCATTATAAGTATTATAATGGAAGTAAAAAACATATTTTAAAAGAGATAGTACATCAATATATTCCTAAAGAATTAATGGATAGGCCAAAAATGGGCTTTGCTATTCCAATAGAAAAATGGTTAATGCATGATTTAAAAGAAAAAGTACTTTACTATTTAGATGATGAAAAAATAGAGCAAGAAAATATTTTTGAAGTTAGGGCAATTCAAAAACTAAAAACAGATTTCTACTCAGGCAAAAAAGAGTATGCAAATAAGATTTGGTATTTGCTAATGTTTCAAATGTGGTATGAAAAATGGATGGATTAATTTTTAAAGTATCTATCAACCACTTTACATTTGCCGTATGCCACTATTTTTTGAATTTTAAATTTTTATTTACTGCCTTGGTTTAATTTGCTTTATGTTTATATAAAGTTATTATTAGGAGGTTATCTAGTGAAGTATAAAAATGCTATTTTTACTTTAAATTATGGCTGCTAATAAAACCTTTCTTTTTGTATCAATTGATGGAATGACTGATCCACTTGGTCAATCGCAGGTTTTGCCTTATTTAATTGGTTTAGCAAAAAAAGGAAATCGTATTGGAATAATAAGTTGCGAAAAAAAAGAAAATTGGGATTTGCAACACCCTACCATCCAATCTATTGTTAGTGATGCAGGTATTTCTTGGGATTATTGTTTTTACAATACTGGCAAACCATTTATTTCTCAAATTCAAAATTATTTGGCACTTAAAAAAATCGTAATTTCTAAAATAGTAAATAACGAAACTCACAGCTATGTTGTGTTGCACTGTCGTAGTTATTTGGCTGGGTTAATTGGACTTTATTGTAAAAATAAATTTAACACAGGTTTTATTTTTGATATGCGTGGCTTTTGGGCTGATGAAAGAACAGAAGGTGGTATATGGAAAAAAACCAATCCAATTAGTTTTTATTTATATACTTATTTTAAGAAAAAAGAAAAAAAAATGTTGTCTCATGCGGATGCCATTGTTACCTTAACGCACAAAGCTAAGTCTATTATTTTAGATTGGGATTTTAAAATTGATACTTCAAAAATAACGGTTATTCCTTGCTGCGCCGATTTAAAGCATTTTTCAAATGACAATATTGAAATAGAAAAATTGGAATTGCTAAAATATAAATATCCGCAACTAAAAAATAAATTTGTTTTAAGTTATGTTGGTTCGTTAGGAACTTGGTATATGTCTGATGAAATGCTCGCTTTTTTTAAATTGCTGACACAAAATTCAGAAGCTGTTTTTTTAATTATCACTAAAGATGATAAAAAATTAATTTACGAGGCAGCGCATAAGCACAAGGTAAATTTAAATCAGCTAGTAATTATTTCTTCAACTAGAGCAGAAATGCCTTATTATATTGCGCTTTCAACAGCTTCATTGTTTTTCATAAAACCTACTTTTTCAAAATCAGCGTCTTCTCCCACAAAGATGGGAGAATTATTATCGATGGGAATCCCTATTGTTACAAATGCGGGTGTAGGAGATGTAGATTCAATTATTAAAGAAACCAATTGCGGCATTATTATTTCCGAATTTAATAATGAGAATTATAATAATGCTATAACTGACTTATTAAAAAATTGTAACTTGTACAAAGAAAATACTATCCACACTGCAAATACTTATTTCTCATTAAAGGACGGCGTTGAAAAATACGCTGCAATTTATAATTCTCTAAACTAAAAATTATTAAAACATGTCACCTCAAAATAAACCATCCATAATTGTTACAGGAGGAGCCGGTTACATTGGTTCACATACTATCATCGAATTATTGCAGCAAACAGACTATAATATTGTCTCTGTAGATAATTTTTCAAATTCAAATACATCAACGTTTGAGCGCATAGAAGCGATTACAGGTAAACATGTCAAGAATTTAAATGTAGATATTTGTAATTTGGAAGCTTTAGAATTAGCTTTAAGTTCTGTTAAAAATCCCATTGGTATTATACATTTTGCGGCTTTTAAATCCGTTCCGCAATCCGTAGCAGAGCCACTTTTATACTATCATAATAATTTAGGTTCATTAGTTAACATTTTAAAAATTTGTAAGAAGTTGGATATTTCTAATTTTATTTTTTCTTCTTCCTGCTCCGTTTATGGTAATGTTGAGGTATTGCCTGTAACCGAACAAACTCCATTTTCAGCAGCTGAATCTCCGTATGCGCAAACAAAACAAATGGGTGAAGAAATAGTAACAAATTTCACAAAAAGTAGTTCTACTTTTAAATCTGTATTGCTGCGGTATTTTAATCCTGTTGGAGCGCATTTAACAGGCCTTAATGGTGAATATCCTAGAGGAAAGCCAGATAATTTAGTGCCTTATATTACGCAAACTGCTGCAGGCATTTTACAAAAATTGACGGTGTTTGGCGGCGATTATGATACTCGTGATGGATCGTGTATTAGAGATTATATTCATGTAAGTGATATTGCAGACGCTCACGTAAAGGCATTAAATTACTTAATTGATGATAAACAAAAACAAGCCACTTCTATATTTAATTTAGGAACCGGTAACGGCGTAAGTGTTTTTGAAGCTATCAACTCTTTTGAAAAAGTAAGTGGTGAAAAATTAAATTATGAAGTGGGGCCGAGAAGGGCCGGAGATGTGATAAATATTTATGCAAATAACGATTTCGCGAAAAAAGAATTGCATTGGATTCCGAAATTTAATTTGGATGATATGATGTTAAGTGCTTGGAAATGGCAGCAGCAACTTGCAAATCAAAAATAATTTTGTAGAGTATAGTGTCAGTTAAGATTACTCCGAAAAATCAATTTTTACGAGTACCTCATTCTCTCTATTAAT
>JBIKOX010000180.1:0-5932 GCA_044357775.1 Bacteroidia bacterium
AGTAAAATAAGGTCTAGTAGTTAAAGCATTGTCTACGGGAAGTTTGCCTAATAAAATTAAGTTTCTTATTTGTTCATCCATATCTGTAAATCCAACAGGTATAGTAAATAATGGCTCCTCTTTGGTATTGGCATCTATGATATCAAATTTTAAAATACTCTTTAAAGAGTCCTGTACTTTTAATGCAGCTAGATCTAGTAATAACTCATTTTTTGATTCAATAATATCTATTTTCTTTTCTTCTAGTTTTTGTAAGCTTATATCCAATGTCTCAATCTCATCCATTAATTGTGTTTCCTTATTCTTCTTTAAGACATTTAATTTGTGTTTTGAAATAGCAAGTAAATTTGGTTTTTTATTCCAAAGTTTTATTTTGCTAAAATTAAGTGTAGGTAAAACCACTTTAATTTTTGAAGTTTGTGAAGGTCTGATTTTTTCAACTTTCACTGGCTTAACCTTAATTACTGTATCAACTACTTTTTTTTCTTTTTTGGGAAATTTAATGGATGGAAGTTTAGGAATTTTTATAGAAGAGCCTACTTTTTTAAAAAATGTACCAATTTTTTTGATCTCAGGATTAGATTTGACAATTTGACCTGTAGCATTATTATTCAGCAAAAGACACGAGAATGTGAAAAAGACTGCTCTTATAAAAAGTGGACGAAATAGTAAATATTTAAAAAAACTATTATTCATATTACAAATATAGATAATAATTTATCAAGAATTTAACTGCTTGCTAGTTAATTTTAAAAACTGAGTTTTTATAATGCTATTAGGCAAAATGAAATAGTGTAATACGAAATACCAAGCCAGTGAACTGATGCTTATATAAATGATTCGTACGTATATATTAATTACTAAATATTTAATAGTTAACACAAATAAAATCAATGGTATTATGGCAGCAACTTGGTGTAATAATATTATAGTGAATTTATTGATACTAAAATGCTTCCTTGAAAAATAGATGAAACTTACACAAACTGTAATTTCTGTTAAAAATATAATAAATGCCTCGCCGTTTTCTTTGTATTGCTTAATTAATAGAATGGAAAATAATATACTTACTATTGTTCCTAACATGGCAGATATTAAAATATGCTTGTCTTTTGAAAGGGCACTTAATATTTGAAAACCAAATATGGTAGATAAACTAACAATCACTATAATTGGAGCAGTAATTTGTAAAGGCAAAATAGCTCTTTCAAAATTAGATCCAAATAAAATTTGTACAATTTCTGGCGCGCATAAATAAACTAGCATGGCAGTAGGTAAACTCAAGCTTATAATAATATAGAAGCAATTTTGAATCATAGTATTAAACTGCTCTACTTTGCCTTCCTGTAACAGATTCATCATTTTAGGAAACATAGCTGCAGAAATTGCAGCAAATACTGCTATTAATAATTTATTCAATTTTAAAGCAGTTGAATAATAACCTACACTTTCGCTATCTGTAAAAAAACCTAGAATTACTGTATCTAATTGCAGATAAATACTAATGAAAAAGATGGTCAAAAATAAATATGAAAGCGGCTTGATATGTTTTCTAATATCAATATTTTTGAAAGATACTTTTTTAAAGTCTATAAATTTAAATATATAATAAATATTAACTATAGCTAAAAGTAAGTTTAATGCAAATTGTAATTGCATATATATTAAATAATCAGCACTAGATTTTATAAATACGAAAACTGAAATTATAAATATTATTCTTAAAAAGAAATATCTTAAAGCCATGTATTTAAATTGCTTAAGTCCGATAAAGAACCATTCAAATACAAATAATTGCATGAAAAAAAATAATAAAGACCAATAAAACAATACACCTTCTTGATTCAATTTGTCTACAAATAAAATTGAAAAATAAAAAATAATAGAAAGTATAAAAGTGGTAATCAAATTGATTGCAAAAATCTCTAAAAATAATTTTCTTAGTTTTTCTTTATTATTTTGAAGTTTTGCTACTTCTCTAACACCATAAATTGGAATGCCAAAAGCAGCCACTAAAACAAAATACCTTGCATAACTTTCTGCAAAATTTAAAACTCCAAGATGCTCCGGCCCTAAAACTCTTGCCAAATAAGGGAAAGTAAGTATTGGTAATAAAACTTGAGAAATCGCTAACAATACATTATAAAATATATTTTTCTGGGTTTCCATATTTATCTATAACTAGCGTCTACAAGTAATTTATAAATATTTTTAAACATAGGTATTATTCTTGCTAACTTATGTTTTAAAGGGATACCGTTTATAAATTCTCTATTTAAAACACTTTTAATAAAATTATTATTCAAATCTTTACTTTCGAGGGCGTTCCTATACAAGTTTTTGCAAAATACTTGCATTTCATGAATCTCTTGCATACAGGTTTTATTATTACTGAAAGTCCTGTTCCCAGTTCTGATTGGTCTACAGTGTTTCATACTTACACCATGAATAACTGCCGTTCTTGTCTTCCCAATTAATTGTTGTATTGTAGGTATCAAATATGCATCCGTTCCTGTTCCTGAAATACTTTTGGTTAAATAGGGCCCAGCAGCATTAAAAACAGCTTGACTATAAAATGGTGCCATAATTTCTACCCAGTTTGTTTCTTGAATTAAATACCCTGGTTTGTATACAAATTGACGATGATGATAATAACTGTCATGTGTTAGACTAGCCTGAAAAACGTCTAGTTTTTCCAAACTTGCAATAAACAATAATTTATTTAAATCATTGGTTGAAATATATAAATCATCATCCAATAAACCAATGAAAGTATAATCAGTTATTTGATTTATATACAAGTATTGATATACATTATTAATTAAATCACCTTTACATTCTGATTTTTTTGATAAATAAAAATCATACTTTGTTGTAATTAAATCGGCTTCATGATTTATCCCACTATAATCAATTATGAAAATTTTAAAGTCTGGTATTGCATCAAATAAAATATGATCTAATGGTTTTGTGATGCCATCCCAGCTAATTACAATAATTGAATTTTGATTTAAACTATTCATAATTTAACTGAAGTAGGCTTTAATTTGATTACGAATATAAAATATATTAATTATTATAAAGTGCTTTATTCTAGACCACATATTTACTGCCCGAATGGTGCTTTCTGTGGTTTGCCAAGTTGAAATCACTTCGGGTTTTATGGCTCCTATACTAAAGCTATTAATATTATAGTAATGTTTAAACAAATCTAATGGATAATTGATTTTATTTGTTGCATCCAGCATTTTTTGAGCAGCTTTTGCATTGATGGAATAACCATACGCACAATAAACTGATTTAATGAGTGGAGTTCCAATGATATAATTTTGGAAGGCTGCTTGTATACTAGATTTTTTGATACTTACATTGTTATGCCAAGCACCCCAAAAAAACAATTCATAATTGTTTTTTACCATTTCTATATGGTTATATAAGGTTTCAAGATCTATGATTTTACTATCAGATTCAAAAATTAAATAATGTGTGTTTGCGGGATTGATGTTCAATTTGGATAATGCAACTATCTTCTTCCAAATTTTTCGGTGGGACATTAAAACCCCAATTTCTGTAGTTAATAATTTAGTTCCAGTCCTTTCTTTTGATTTCTGAACAAGTCTTTTAAGAAAAGGTACGTTTTGGTATTTTGGGAAAACCGGTTCAATTATTTCTACCTGAGGCAAATGTTTTATGATTTCATTTACCTGAATTTGTCTTTCTGGTTCATGACTTGAAAATAAAATATATGCAGGAATATTAGGGTTCATAAAAATAAAGCGCTTTTCTAATTTAGTATTGCAAAACTTTCTCGACTATACTTATTGAAATTAGTAAAAAAATTGTTTTGTATAGAAAATAGGGTACAAAAAGCGTTGGGTTGATTATGAGGATAGAGGATATAGTGAGGTTTGTTAAATAAGTTACACAAATGAATTGGCAAACTATCTGCACCTATCACTAAATCATATTTATTTATTAACTCAATTAATTGCTCAAAGTTATGATATATCAAAAGAGATTGACTACTACTTATCTTATTATCAAACTTTGCAATATTTACATTTATGGATGCTCCTTTAAGTTGATCAGATATATCTTTTACAATAAAATCTGGTACGGTTTTGATTTTTGTTCTTGCGTCTGGTAAAATTAATATGTTCTTTATTTGACCTTTATCAAATTTTAATTCATGATGAATGCAATTAAAAAATATTTCATAAGTCTTATAAATGTTTTCTTTTTTTACAATGCCCTTAAATTTATGATTAACAAGAAAATTAAAAACAGATAATCGTTTTTCTTGTTCTAGATAGTCGTTATATTTTTTGTCAGCATTACTTTTTAAATATCTTTTTATTTTTACTATTTGTCGAATGGTTTGAAATGTAAACAACTGCTTGTCAGTGAAAAAATTTAACAAGGATTGATTGATCCCAAAGTCCTGGAACTCAATATCCAAAGGGCTTAGATCGAATACCTCGTTTATGGCTTCGAATAAAGGAATGAAATGATTGGATGCAATAATTTTAGTGTCGGATGGTTGCGGGCTATTTAAAATGGCCCTAATTGCAATTACAAAATCGCCATATGCTCTTAGTAAAAAAAGGCGACGCATGTATGTTTAATTTATTTTGTCTGTATACAGATATACTGCAATTAAAATAGACAATACAAGACCTACCGCAAGTCCCATGAATACAATTAAATAAATGGGAGTGGACTGGTTTACCAAAGGTAATTTAGGCATATCCAATACTTGTATGACCGGCGTTTGATTTATTTGAGAAAGCTTTAAGGCTTCTAAGTTTTTAATCACTTCGCCATACAAGGTATAAGTGACTTGTTTATCTCTTTGGGTAGTTTCTTCAGGAACTGAATTAATTTTTACTGCCGTATTGGTATTAATTAATTGTTGTTGTGCTACCGCAAAAGTTTTTCCGTATAAACCTCCTAAAATGGCTTGTAAAGAATCGGCCTTGTTTTGCAGCTTTGAGATATTATTGGTAAGATTACTTGTCTTAATATCTATATATAAATCGCTGGTTTGCTTTAATAATCTTTCAGAAAATAATTTAGAAAATTGTTGATCTTTAGAAACTACTTGAATAGCGATGATAGATCCTTTTTTATTTTGTCGGCTTACTACTAAATTGTCTTTCACGATTTTTTGAAGCAATGTAAATACAATTGAATCTTGTAATGGACTTGATAAATTTGCATCAAATTTGAAGTTGGCTAAATGGGGTTCACTACTCCATTTTTTATTAGTCTTATAAGCTTGCACATATAAATCGGCCAAAGTTGCATTACTGGTTTTAGAACTACTATCAACTTTCGTTAACAATACTTTTTCTACAATCAATCTTGATTGCATGATGTCTAAGATATTATCTCCTTCAAACATGCCTGCATTTCCACCAGATAAACTTCCAATATCAAATCCTATTTGTGAAGCCAAAGCACCCAATCCACTTTTGTTTCCAGACTTATCTTCTAATATAAAGGTGGCTACTGCCTTATAACTAGGAGGTTGTAATAAAGCATACCCCAACGCAATTAAGGTAGTTACCAAAGTCACCTTTAGCATCATTCTATATTGTGCCAATACATTATTGACTGCCCTTTTGAAGGTATCTATAACATCCACAAATTGAATTTTTTCAGGCATATCAGGTCTAATACATTAAATTATTGAATATCAATAGGTTATAAACTTATTGTATCCTTTCTGCTTTGTAAAAATACGGTTTTTGCGTTTAAATAGATATATTAAATCTATTTATTATATTTTAAGCATTTTGTATTATAAAGATCTAAACTTACCTCGTCAACCTATATATCGTCAAGGCTGCGCGCTTGATTAAAACCGGAAATTCTTTTAAGTTAATGGTCTCCCCTGGCGCATGTGCTCCTCTACCCGATGCACCCAGTC
>JBIKOX010000028.1:0-20583 GCA_044357775.1 Bacteroidia bacterium
TAGCAGTTGCTGAACATAAATTTGCATCCATATAATAATATGAAATTACAAAAGTACCAGCTCCTGAAACTGCAGGATTAAAAGATGAACCGCTCACCCCTACTCCTGAGAATACACCACCAACAGGACTTCCACTCAATACAACAGGTGCATTTGTAACACATAAAGGTCCAGATACTGCTCCTAACGTAACATTTGGTAATGGAGTTACGGTCACTGTTGCAGTTTGCACCGCCCCAATTGTACATCCTGCCAAGTTACCGGCTACTGTATAATTGGTTGTGGCAGCAGGACTTACAACAATACTTGCGCTATTGGAATTTGTATTCCACGTGTACGTTGTTGCGCCACTTGCTGTTAAGGTTGCACTTGTACCAGCACAAATAGATTGCGAGTTAACTAAAATAGAAGGGGCAGCACTTACAGTAACACTAACGGTTTTTGTATTTGTACAACCGTTTGAAGTACCTATTACAGTGTAATTTGTTGCAGTTGTTGGAGTTACAGAAATTGAAGCCGTGGTTGCTCCTGTATTCCAGCTATAGGTCGTTGCTCCTGTTGCTGTAATATTTGCAGTACTTCCAGCACAAACCGTTGTGCTGTTGGCAACAACCGTTGGCGTTGCATTTACAGTTACACTAAGTGTTTTAGTATTAGCGCAACCCGCTGCATTTGTACCTGTTACTGTATAATTAGTTGTAATATTAGGCGTAACCGAAATTGAAGCTGTGGTTGCTCCGGTATTCCAACTATAAGTTGTAGCACCTGATGAAATAAGACTAGCTGCTGTCCCTCTGCATACTGTTGCACTGCTTACTGCTACTGTTGGGTTTGCACTAATCGAAATAGTTGATGAAATAGGCGCGCTAGTTCCCGAAGAATTTGCAGCAGTGTGAGTTATTGTATAAGTTCCTGCTGCAGTGTAAGTAACATTAGGATTTTGAGCAGTTGAGGTTGTTGGTGTTCCACCAGGGAACGTCCAAGTCCAACTTGTTGGTAAATTAGTAGATGCATCAGAAACAGTTACTGAACTTCCAACACATTTTGTTGCTGAAGTTGTAAAACCAGCAACGGGCGGTGCTGCTGCCGCCGTATATTTAACATTAATATTATCTAAATATAAATTATTTCCCCAACCACTACGTGATTCAAATTTTAGATATACACTTGCTTGACCAACATACGTAGTTAAACTAACACTATCTCTAACCCACTGAGCATTTGCAGTAGGTGTATAAGCAGTAATTAAAGTGCCTGTTACAGTAGCTAATTGAGTGCCACCTTTCGTATATAATCTTGTCCAAGTACCACCGCAATCTGTAGAGACATAAATATTTAACGAATCAATGTCGGGAACACCGTAAATCCTGTGAGACCTATCGAATACCAATCTTAAAGTGCTATTTGATCCAGTTAAATTTAAAGCCGGAGTTCGTAACGCATCCTTTTGACCTGTAATATCAATATTACCTGCAAAATTATTCATTTTTGCACAAGCCGTTGTTGTTGGCACAACCGGAATTCCTGTGGTGTTTGCTAATCTTGTCCAAGTGGATGTAGCATCAGTCACATTTGCCGAAGTTTTTACCCATCCTGTTGGAGGAAAAGTAACGGCATCAAATCTTTCTGTAAAAGGCAACACTTGGCCAACCGGTGCAGAAATAACCGTAAAGGTTGAGGATAAACTATTATTTAGTGTATTACCATCCGTGCCTGAATTTGGAGCAGTAACTGTTGCAGAAAATGTATGTGGGGCATTTGTTAAACCTGCATAGGTATTTAGTGTTAAAACAGTTGAAGCCCCTGCAGCTAATGTACCAGCCCAATTTAATGTTTGAGTTGCTAAAGCATCCATTTTATATAAAACTTTTGCAGTAGTAATGGTTGAGGAACCTGAATTATTTAAGGTGATTTTTGGAGTTACACTATTATTACAAGTTGACGAACCATTTAAAGGATTGACAACACTGCTAATGCCAGCATCTAATGCAGACACAGGTGTACAACCTAATGAAGTTGCGAGCACGTTCCAAGGAGCATTATTAACAACTGCCTCCATACGTGCTACTTGACCCGCTGTAAACATATACATTGAATTATCATTTGTATAATCCATGTAATTCATCCACATATAACCAGGGCTAGAAGGAGAACAAGCGTCCGTTTGTATTGAACCCTGAGCAATACTTCCTCCACTCGAATTAGCTTGATTAGGCGTATCAGCGCATTGATCAGAACCTGAACAGGCGCCATTATCATCTCCCCAAATATGAAATAAATTAAAACAGTGACCAAATTCATGAGTTCCTGTTCTACCTAAATTGTATGGCGCAGTTGCACCGGCACCAGTCCCTGTATATTTATAATGAAGCACTAAGCCCCATGTATTACTTAGTGTAACTGTTGGAAATTCTCCATACCCTAATAATACATTACCTAAATTACAAACCCAAATGTTAACGTATTTAGAAACATCCCACGCATCAGCACCACCTGTTGCCGCTGATTTTACGGCATCATTTGTTGAGAAAGACGCTACGGTTGTTGACTTATAATCAACACCAGTGGTTGAATTTCCATTAGGGTCTCGCTGAGCTAAACAAAAACGAATTTGTGCTCCAGATGCTACCGTTGAAAATGTTGGTTGCGTTACTTTAATGGCATCTGCATTTAATTTTGCAAAATCATCGTTTAATACTTGTACTTGAGAAGTTGCTCGAGCTATTGTAATACTACTTGCAGGTGTTGCAGTATTGTATACTACATGCACAACAACCGGAATTGTTATTATAACAGAGGGTGAATTAACTTTACCCGTTGCTTTATCAGCTAAATACTGATCAATCATCTGATTATATTGATTTAATTCATTTGAATAATTTGGGCGTGTTTGTTGCAAATACTGATGATGTTGCATGGTTCCGCAATTTCTTTGAGGTGGGGCTTGACCCAACATTGCAACAGAAGAAAAAATAGCTGCAAAAATAGTTAGTAATGTTTTTTTCATATGTAGATATTTATTTTTTTTTAGTAGTTATATAAAACAGCAGGCTTAATAAGTTTTTACTTTATTGAATGTATCGCCATTTTATATGATGAAATTGTTTACTTATAGTTAAAGGAAGTGAAAATCTTTGTAAAACCAAAAAAAATGCGATAAAAAAACGCATTGTTTCGCCGAATGATAAAAAATGGTTGTGTTAGCGGCGATTCCGTACGTTAAACATAGATGCCGAATACTGTAGGCTTTTTGTAAAAATCCGGCGTATTAATTTTTTTCCAAGCAGACGCTGGTTTTACTTGAATACATTCATCACTTAAACTGATGTTTGTAGCCACTAATAAAAGCGTGCTTCCGTTCAATGTTTTTAATATGTCTTCGAAAAAATTTCCATTTCTATAAGGTGTTTCAATAAAATATTGTGCTTGTTTTAATTTTGTGCAAATTTGCTCTAACTCTTTTATACGTTTACAACGTTCTACTTTTTCAATAGGAAGGTATCCATTAAACGCAAAATTTTGTCCGTTAAAGCCACTTGCCATAATAGATAAAACAATTGAACTTGGTCCAACTAATGGCACCACCTTAATTCCTTTTTGGTGAGCTAACTTAATAATATCTGCTCCAGGATCGGCAATTCCAGGGCAACCGGCATCACTCATTAATCCCATATGATGGCCTTGTAAAAGTGGGGCTAAAAATGAATTTAATTCATCTAACTTTGTATGCTGATTAATCAGTGATATTTGCGCTCTGCTAATTTCAGGATAAGCACATTGCTTTAAAAAAGCTCTTGCTTCCTTAGCGTTTTCTGCAATAAAATAAGTGAGCGTTTTTATTAAATCTAAATTCCGTTTTGGAAGCACATCTTCTAAATTACACGCTCCTAATCCAACTGGCAATAAATATAACGTTCCGTGTACTTGCATATTATTTAATTTGAATGTTTTTTTCTGCATCAATCAATAATACATTATCATCAATGAGTTTATTAATTAAATCATTTAATCGTTTACTATTAATGGATTGAAATTTACCTACCAGCTCTTGTAAAGATAACGATTGATGCGTTAATTCTATTTTTATATTTTCAATTAGACCTTCATTTGTTTCCAAATTTCGTTTATACTTTTCAATACAAACATCACAAAACTGACAATCTTTAAAATCTGTTTCATTAAAATAAGACAGCAATAAACGACTTCTACAGATTTTTTTTTCTGTCACATAATTTTCTACGCTGCTTATTCGTTTTAATGCTTTCTCCTTTAAAATGGGGTAATTTATTAATCTGATACTTTCAAATTTTACATTAATACGATTTTGTAAAAAAATTAATTTTGGCAAGGTTGTTTGCGGTATAAATGAAATAACGCCTTGCTTATGTAAATTATCTAACTGACTGTTTAATTCATTTTCAGATATTTTAGCCCTGTAAGCCACATCTTTTTCTTTGATAACACTATATTGCTCGTATAATCCTCCATAGCTTCGCAACAACACTTTTAGCAATGGCTCGTATTTTGAAAACTTTACCTGAAAACTATACAAGTCCTCCTTTCCCATGATCATCATAACTTTTGATGGCTCGATGCCACCATCTAAAAAAGAAAAATAACCTTCCTTCTCTAAACATTTAATAGAGTTGAATAAAGTAACCGGTTTTAAATTATAGTTTCGCGCAACTTCGTCCATATCAAAACTAACGGATAACCCTTCACCACTTTCTACAGGAATTTGATAAAAATTAAAAATAGCTTGATAACACTGCTTTATTTCCTCAACAGTAGGTGTCTTTTTTTCAAACTGCTCTTTTAAATTCACGACATCAAAATTATTGCACAGCAAAACGGCATAAGCTGTCTTTTCATCTCTGCCGCCTCTTCCTGCCTCCTGAAAATAAGCTTCTAAACTTTCTGGCAAATCTAAATGCACTACAAAACGTACATTTGGTTTGTCGATACCCATACCAAAGGCATTAGTAGCGACAATCACTTGCGATTTATTATCAATCCAATTTTGTTGCACCAATGCTCTTTCATTTGCATTAATACCAGCGTGATAAAATGATGAGGAAATTTTATTTTGAATTAGCCACTTACAAATCTCTTCTGTTTTTTTTCGATTGCGGACATAGATAATTCCTGAACCCCCAATATTATATATAACTTTTAGCAGACGTTCATATTTATTTTCTTCCAACTGAACAACGTATCTAATATTTTTTCGTTCAAAGGATTGCCTAAAAACGGATTGATTTTTGAAGTTTAATTTTATTTGAATATCCTCTACCACCTCTTTAGTAGCACTGGCAGTTACAGCAATAACATTCACATTTGGGAAGTACTCTCGCAACTCCGCAATTTTTAAATAACTTGGTCTAAAATCATACCCCCATTGCGAAATACAATGAGCTTCATCAATTGCTATTAAACCAATTGGCAGGTAAGATAACCGTTGCCTGAAGGTTTCATTTTCAACTCGCTCTGGCGACACATACAAAAACTGAACATGACCAAAAGCTGCATTATTTAATGCAATATCAATTTCTTTGGCATTCATAGAAGAGGTTATGGCCACGGCACTAATTCCCTTACTCTTTAAATTTTGAACCTGATCATTCATTAATGCAATTAATGGAGAAATAACCAAGCAAGTGCCACCAATAACCAATCCTGGAATTTGAAAGCAAATAGACTTACCGCCGCCAGTTGGCAATAGCGCTAATGTATCTTTATTATTAAGCACAGCCTCAATAATATCTTGTTGCAAAGGGCGAAAAGAATCGTAGCCCCAATGCTTTTTTAAATAAAAAAATATGTCTTGTTTTTGACTCAAATTTTAAATAATGGAAATTCTAAAATACATTTTTTTTCTAAAAATCATGAAACAAAACTAAACAAGCATTGTATATTTATGTTATAATTCATAAAGTAGTTTAAAATAAAAAGTAAAGATAGTTAATGGAATTTCAAAACCCGATAGATAAAGATAAAGTTGCCGAAAATCCGGGACTATTGCCCTACCCGCATCATGTTGGTGGTATTGTTATTAAACCAGAGGATAATGGTAAAATAAAATCGCGGGCATTAACGGCAATGCGCGAGCAAACTAACATTCAAATGAACCAAATTCAAAAACAAGTTGAATTATTGGCTCAGCAGGCAAATGAATTGAAAGAACGTATTGAAATATCAGAGAAAATTTATTTAGCAGATTTAAGTTTTGAACCCTTAATTGGTCACACATATCATTTATATATTAAAGGAGAAGCTTTTAAATTATTATTAATTGGTCCGGATGATTGGGGAAAACTACCCAGCACATTGCAATATGTTGGCACTGTTAAAATGCTAGCAGATCATACTTGGGATGTGCTGTCTAAATAATTTGAATACAAGAAAAAATTAATATTTTTTTACAATTCAAGGAGCTACTTTAACTCATAAATTTCAAGTAATAAGTATATATTTATAGTCTATTTTATACCACTTAAATTATGCGATTTTTATATTTAGTCATCATTTTTGTTTTTATCAGTAAATTTTCATTTTCTCAATCTGAAGAAGGTTTAGTTAAATGGCTTACAATTACAGAAGCTCAGGAACTTAATAAAAAGCAGCCGAAACCATTTTTAGTTGATATCTATACAGATTGGTGCGGCTGGTGTAAACACATGATGAAGACAACCTACTCTAATCCTAATATAGCAGGTTACATTAATCAATTTTATTATCCTGTTAAATTTAATGCAGAAACCAAAGATACAATAGAATACAATGGTAAAATTTATAAACCAACCTCAGCCGCGCCTAAAACTCCGCACGAACTTGCTATTAAATTTTTAGGAAATAGTTTAAGTTATCCTTCCACTATTTTTGTTACTAATAATTTTTAATTCAATTTATTGTCACAAGGATTTTTAGAGGAAAAGAAAATTGAACCACTGCTAATTTTTACTGTTGAAAATATTTACAAAAGCACTTCATTTGATGATTTTAGAACTCAATTTGAACATACTTTTTATGACACCGTATTTACAAAAGGCCCTGTTAAATTTCGTACGCTAAGTGAAATAGAAAAACTACAAAAAAAGAATCCTAAAAAAATATTAGTAAATGTATTTGCAAGTTTTTGTAACTCTTGTAAAGTTCAAAACGCAACAACGCTAAAGGATACCAGTATTTCCAATTATATTAATAAACATTTTTATGTCATTAATTTTGATGCAGAAAGCAATGATACTATTTACTTTAGAGGCGAAAAATGCTTTAAAAATGCACAAACTGGTTATCCGTTAAATACATTTGCGCTGCGGGCAACAAATAACAGATTGCAATTTCCAACAATTGCTGTATTGGACGAAAAACAAAATACCTTAGATGCCTTAAATGTTTTTTTAAGCCCGAAGGCTTTGCTGCCAATTTTAAAATATTACGCTGAAGATAAATTTAAAACAACGAATTGGTCAGATTATATAAAAGTTTATAATGAGCAAAAAAAATAAGCGATAATTTCTTATCGCTTATTTTTAAAATTCAAATTTATATCCTATTCCTTTAATGGTTTTAATATAATGGTCTCCCAATTTCTCTCTTAGTTTTCTGATATGAACATCAATAGTTCTGTCGCCAACAACCACTTCATCTCCCCAAACTTGTTCTAAAATAAACTCACGTGTAAAAACCTTGCCGGGTTTGCTAGCTAACAAAGATAATAATCTAAACTCCTTTTTAGGAAAAGCAATTTCTACATCATCTTTATACACGCTGTATCTCTCTTGATCAATCTTAATTCCCCCTAAATCTACTTGGGCGGCTTTTTGTTGTTCGGGAGAATATCTTCTTAATAATGCTTTAATTCTGCTAATAAAAACTCGCGGCTTAATTGGTTTTGTAATGTAATCATCAGCACCAACTTCAAAACCTGCAATTTGAGAATAATCTTCGTTTCGAGCACTTAAAAAAGCAATCATCACATCTTTTAAAGTTGCCACATCTCTTATTTCTCGGCAGGTATCAATACCATCCATTTCAGGCATCATTACGTCTAAAACAATTAAATGAGGAATTACTTTTTTCGCAATATTAATAGCATCTCTGCCATTTAATGCCGTATATACTTGAAAACCTTCTTTTTTTAAATTATAACTTAAAAAATCTAAAATATCTTGCTCATCGTCAACAAGCAATATGCTATATATACTATTTTCTGTATTCATAATTTAGAATTAGTTGCAAATGTACTTTTTAACCACGATTTTAAAGTTAAATAAATATTAAGAAATAAAGGTTTTTTTTTATTTAGCTTAATATTATGTTAATATGCCAATTTGTAAATTTGTCGGGCAGACGGGTGATTAAAGAAAATTATAGTTAAAACACAATGATTTGAATTATAATTTAAAAATGCATTGTGTAAATCCCTTCTAAATAAACTAAATATGGCAATTACTATTAAACAACTCATAGACAATAACAAAACAGCATTTGACAATAAATACTTTATTGAATCGATTAACTTGTCATACATTCTTTTAAATAAAGCTTTAAAGCAAATAGTTAAAGATGAGCTTAAACAAGAGATTTTTGATCACAAAATAAAAACATCTAATTTAATAAGTCATATTAAAAAAGAGTTAATTTCTAATCCTGCCCTCAAATCAAAAGTTTCAAAAAAGGTAATAAAAGACATTGAATTGTTTGTTGAATTATATAAGATTATTGGGAAAGAACTTAAATATCAATTTCCTGAGAAAAAAATTGCCGAAACTGCGCAATTGGGAATAAATTGTATCATCATACTAAATACCAGTTTAGTAAAAATTAAAAACAATAAAGTTGATTAGGTAATTTAGAATACCTGATTAAAGCAACCGCCCTCCATTTTAAGTATTATTTAAGGAATGTGAAAATTAAAAAACACAATCTTACAAGCAAGATTTTACCCTTTAATATAAATTTAATGTTAAGGTATTATTAATAATTTTAAAGAAAAACTCATTTGATTTAATATTAACGTAATATAAAATTGACATTTACCTTATTTGCACTTTGTTTTTTTGTACAATAAAATTTTATCATATTATGTTCAAAAAAATAAAAATAACCGCTCTATTTATATTCTCGGTTTTAATTTCCCAGGCACAAAGCGGAAAAATAATTGGTAAAATTATAGATGGTAAAACAGGAGAAACGTTACCAGGAGCTACTGTAATAATAGAAGGCACAACCAAAGGTGCATCAAGTGATTTTGATGGTAATTTTACGTTAGGTGGACTACAACCTGGAAAATATAATTTAATAGCAAGTTATATTACTTATGATAATAAAAAATTTATTGATGTTGTAGTAAAAGCAAATGATGTTACTGATTTTAATATCTCTCTCGATCAATCTAGTTCGCAAACATTAGGCGAGGTTGTTGTACAAGCCGAAATGAATAAAGAAAACACGAATACACTTTTTGTTATGCAAAAAAATAATGCGAGTGTAAGTGATGGTATTTCTTCTGAAAGCATTAAAAAAACACCCGATAGAAATACAAGTGATGTACTAAAGCGAGTAAGCGGGGCTAGTATACAAGATAATAAATTTGCAATTATTCGCGGAATGAGCGATAGGTATAATGCAGCTTATTTAAATGGGACGCCACTTCCAAGTTCTGAAAGTGACCGACGAGCTTTTGCATTTGATATATTTCCAGCAGGTATTTTGGATAATTTAATTATTTTAAAAACTGCAACTCCTGATTTGCCTGGAGATTTTGCAGGCGGAATTATTTTAATAAATACAAAAAGTATTCCTGAAAAAAACAGTACGAGTATTTCTATCTCTGGTGGTTATAATTCATTAACAACATTTAAAGATTTTAAAACTTATAAAGGTGGAAACACCGACTTTTTAGGAATTGACGATGGAACAAGGCAGTTACCAAGTTCAGTTCCCAGCACGGAAGCATTTGCTGCTATTAAATTAAACACTGAAAAAATTGAACAGGCAAAAAAGATTAATTATGATTGGGCCTTACAAAACAAAACAGCCTTACCAAACATGAGCTTACAATTTTCGCAATCAAATGTTTTTAAATTATTTAAAAGAGATTTTGGTAGTGTTGTATCGGTAACCTACAATAACAGCAATACTACAGCAATTTCTGATAGAAGGGAATTTGAGGAACAAGGCGCTGTTGTTCAAAAAACGAGAGAATTTTTAGACACCACTTATGCAACCAATATATTAACGAGTATATTATGGAACTTATCCTATAAACTTAACGACAATAACCAAATTGGGGTTAAAAATTTGTACTCCATTAATACTGACGACAGAGTTATTAGCAGAAAGGGTATTTTTGACGCGAGTGACGTTTCCTCTCCAACATGGCAAAAATCAAATGTTCGATTTTATAAACAAAACAATATCTACTCGGGACAAATAAATGGTGATCATTTTATTCCAAAAGGAAAATTTAAAATTAAATGGATTGGTGGATTAAGTGATATTACAAGAGACGTTCCAAATTTAAGAAGAATGGTTTACCAAAAATCAAGTGCCGCAGAGAATGATTCTGTAAAATACGTTGCGCAAATTTTAGCCGATGCAGTTGGGCCAACTAGTTCAGGATCCATGTTTTTTGCAAAAACGCAAGAACGTTTGTATAATATAAAATATGACATTTCTAAAACTATTCAAATTAAAAGCACAAAACATGAGATAAAATTAGGAGGATTTAATCAGTACAGAAGCAGATCATTTTCAGCAAGATTATTGGGCTACACATGGTATTCAAAAGGTAGTGCAATTAAAGCAAATACCGATTTAGCATACCTTCCAGAAAATGAAATATTTCAACCCACCAATATTGGAATTGTTGATGGCCCCGGAAAAAATGATGGTGGATTTAAATTATCAGAATCAACAACTTACATAGATTCTTATGGAGCATCTTCAAATTTAAATGCGGGTTATTTAATGGCAGACTCTCGATTTACAGAAAAAATTAGATTAATTTATGGATTACGAGCAGAATCATACATGCAAACATTAAATACATTAAATCCAGATTTTACTAAAAAAACAAAAGATACAACGGTGATTGATTTATTGCCTTCCATCAATGCGGTATGGTCAATTACAGATAGAATTAATGTAAGAGGAGCTTATTATAGAACTGTTAATAGACCAGAATTTAGAGAATTAGCGCCTTTTAACTTTTATGATTTTGAAACGGACTACCAAATTTCAGGAAATGACACCTTGCAGCGTGCAACTATTAATAATTATGATTTGCGTTTTGAATTTTATCCAAAAAAACCTGGTCAGATTCTTTCAGTATCGGCGTTCTACAAAGACCTAACCAACGCTATTGAACAAATTGCTGGTAATGGCCAAATTCGTTCAATCAATTATGCAAATGTTGCTAAAGCAACCAACATGGGATTAGAATTAGAATACCGCGTTTTGCTATCTACCATTTTCAGAAATGACTCCTCTAAATTTTTAAATGGGACTACTTTATTCACTAATTTTTCTTATATAAAATCAGACGTAGATGTGTCGAAATTAAATAACGTAGATCCAAGGCCATTGCAAGGGCAAAGCCCCATTATAATAAATGCTGGTATTCAGTACATAGATAGAAAATATGATTTTGGTGTTAGTATTTCATATAATTATGTAGGAAAAAGAATTATTATTGTTGGTAATACTGATGAACCAAATATATGGGAAAACCCGCGTCACGTTATTGATTTACAATTATCAAAAACGTTTAAAGAAAAATTTGAAGTGAAATTAAATGTAAGAGACGCACTTGCTCAAAACCTAATTTACTACCAGGATATTAACAAAAACGGGAAACTTGATAAATCATCCTTTACAGATAATAAAAACTTTGAGCATAACTCTACTAGCGATAATTTATTACTTAATACTAAATTAGCTCCCACTATTAGCTTATCCTTAAGTTATAAATTCAAATAATTCGTACTTTATAACTGCCTTTTTTTCTTACGCAGTTTTATTAATTCAATATTAATTGTAAGTTAAGTAAACTTACAATTAATTTACATTAACTTAAGGTATATGTAAGTATATAGTAAACTCATGTTAATCTAAAGGTAAAGCGATATCTATAAATTTGCCACTTAATTACACATTAAATAAAACTATTTAAAACAAAATGAAAAAAATCTACACATTAGCAGTTGCGGCTCTTTTAAGCTTAAATGCAGTTGCACAAAGTCCATTTTGGACAACAACCTCGTACAGAGGAGCTTTTCCTGTAACCGATGGGTTAACTGGAACATCATCAAATAACTGGTTAGCTGGTTGGACAAATTGGGATCCTGAAAATGCAGTTTACCCTGTAGCAACTACTACAATTTCTGCTAATATCACTTCAAATTTTACGATGACTGCTGGTAGTACGTATTTATTGGTTGGTAATATTGCTGTTACAAATAGTGCAATTTTAACAATCCAGCCAGGAACAGTTATTAGAGGTGATAAAACTTCGAAAGCATCTTTAATTATTTCTAGAGGTTCTCAAATTAATGCTGTGGGAACTGTAAACAACCCTATCATTTTCACATCAAACGAAGAGCCTTCTGGAAACGGAAGAGCACCGGCAGATTGGGGTGGTGTTGTTATATTAGGAAATGGAATTGTTAATACAGCTTGCGCAACTTGTGCCACAAATCCAAAACAAAATTACATTGAAGGATTTGCTACTAATTTTAATGAAATATTATATGGTGGAAATAATAATGCTGAAAGTTCAGGTACAATGTCTTACTGTCGTATTGAATTTGCTGGTGTAGCATTATCTTCAACACCAAACTCTGAATTAAACAGTTTAACCATGGGCGGAGTAGGTTCTGGTACTCAAATAGACCATATACAAACTTCATTTGGTGGTGATGATGCCTTTGAATGGTTTGGTGGTGCGGTTGATGGTAAATACTTAGTTGCATTTAGAGGATTAGATGATGATTTTGATACAGATTACGGTCACTCTGGTCGTGTACAATTTGGCTTAGTAGTAAGAGATAAAGATATTTCAGACGCTGCTGGTGACTCGAACGGATTTGAATCTGATAATTTTAGTCCTGGCATTGGAAGATTACCTATCACAAAAACGGTTTTCTCTAACATCACAGTTTTAGGGCCAAAAAGAGATGGAACAGTTGCATTACCTGCAAATGAAAGATTTGATAGAGGAATCTTTACAAGAAGAAATACTGCTATTTCAATTTACAATTCTATTATCGTAGGATGGGAAAAAGGATGGCATTTAAATGGAGCAACTACATTTGATAATTACAATTCTACAACAAGTGCTGATTCTTTAGGACGTGTTAAAAACGTAATTATTGCAAGTAATTTATTTCCAAAATTTGTTCATGATGCAGGTGGTGCAAACGCAACATGGTATAATAACTACGCAGGTACTAATTCAATTGATACAACTAAAACTGTAGCGCAAATTTCTTTTGTAAATGCTTTTCCAACATTATTGGAAGATAATAGTGACTTCCGTTTAACTGCTGCATCTACTGCATCTGCAGGTGCTAGTTTTACAGATTTATGTCCACTAGCATCAGTTACAACTGCAACTGTAGCACCAATTTGTGCTAATCAAACATTAAATTTACAAGCTACTGCAACAGGAACTGGTACTATTACTTACAATTGGATTGGTTTAGGAACAATTGCAAGTGCAAATAGTGCAACAACAACTGTTACTGGAGCGTCTGGTAATTATACTGTAAACGCAACAAACGCTTGTGGAACTACTAGCGCGGTTGTGAACGTAATTGTTAACACATTACCAAATGTTACTATCGGAACTTTTTCTGCAGTTTGTTTATCAAATTCAAACATTACTTTAACTAGTGGATTACCTACTGGTGGTTCTTACTCTGGAACTGGTGTAACAGGTGGTGTATTTAGTCCTGCAACTGCTGGAGTTGGTGCACAAACTATTACTTATTCTTATACAGATGGAAATGGATGTTCAAATACAGCAGCAAATAACATTACTGTTAATGCGTTACCTAATGTTACTATAGGAACTTTTTCTGCAGTTTGTTTATCAAATTCAAACATTACTTTAACTAACGGATTGCCTACTGGTGGTTCTTATTCTGGAACTGGTGTAACAAGTGGTGTATTTAGTCCTGCAACAGCAGGTGCTGGTGCACAAACTATTACATATTCTTATACTGATGGAAACGGATGTTCAAATACAGCGTCAAATAACATTACTGTTAATGCGTTACCAAATGTTACTATAGGAACTTTTTCTGCAGTATGTTCATCAAATTCTAACATTACTTTAGCTAACGGATTGCCTACTGGTGGTTCTTACTCTGGAACAGGTGTAACAAGTGGTGTATTTAGCCCTTCAACTGCAGGTGCTGGCACATACACTATTACATATTCATTTACTGACGGAAACGGATGTTCAAATACAGCATCAAATAACATCACTGTTAATGCTACTCCAGTTCTTTCAATAATATCTAGTACAATATGTGCAGGTGCAACAGGTACAGTATCTGCTAGTGGAGCTAATACTTATACTTGGAACACAGGAGCTACAACAAATTCAATTATAGATAATCCTGCTGCAACAACAGTATATACTGTAAATGGTACATCTGCTGCTGGTTGTTTAGGATCTTCAGTTTCAGCAACAATTACAGTAGGAGCGGCTCCTAGTATTGTTGTAAACTCTGCTAGTATTTGTGCAGGAAGTTCAGCTACGTTAACAGCAAACGGAGTATCAACTTACACTTGGAACACAGGAGCAAACTCTGCTAGCATAGTAGTTACACCAACAGCTAATACAGTGTATAACGTAAATGGAGATTTAGTTGGATGCGGTGTGTCTGCTAGTAATTCAGCTACAGTAACAATAAATGCATTACCAGTTATTTCTGTAAATTCAGGAACTATTTGTGTAGGACAGTCTTTTACAATGACTCCAAGTGGTGCTACAACTTATACGTATTCAAGCGGAAGTAATGTAGTATCTCCGGTATCAGGTCAATCATATACAGTAACTGGAACAAATGTTAATGGTTGTGTAAGTGCTTCTGGAGCAATAAGCACTATAGCAGTAAACAATCTACCAACTGTTACATTAGGAACATTCTCTCCTATATGTTTAGCAGATGCTAGCTTTACGTTAACTAACGGATTACCTTCAGGCGGTTCTTACTCTGGAAATGGAGTATCAGCTGGCGTATTTAGTCCTGCAACTGCAGGTGTTGGTTCACAAACTATTACCTATTCATTTACTAATGGAAACGGGTGTTCAAACACTGCAACAAATAACATTTTAGTTAATACATGTACTGGTATTAATCAATCTATACTTGAAGCTAATGCTACAACTTTATTTCCTAATCCAGCATCTAATCATACTTTGTTAGTTGTAAATTCAAACATGTCATCTAAAATTAATGTTTCAGTTTATGACTTTACTGGTAAATTAGTTTTAATTGCATTAACAAATGAAAATGTAACTGAAGGAAAGAATGAATTTAAGATTAATACAGAAAACCTTTCAAATGGTATTTACTTATTAAATATTAATTCTGATTCTTCAAAAGAAACAATAAAATTAATTATCAATAACTAATAATTACAAGTAGTTAAGGCACGAACTTAATGTTCGTGCCTTTTTTTATACATGGCAAATTCCTTTCATATTGTTTTCTGTTCAAATTCCGAATCCTCCGTAAAAAAAACGATTGAGTTTTTAGAAGAAAAAAAGTACTCTATTACTTTTGCTAAATCAGAAGGAGAATTACTATCCATACTAAAAGAAATAGTAGTTAATTTAGTAATCATTGAATTAGATTTTAAACATAAAGATGGGATCACTTTAACATCTGACATTAAAAATTTAAAAGATATTGAACAACCTTACATCATTATTTTTTCAAATAAACAGGACGATTACATTCAAATTACAGCCTTTAATGCTGGCGCTGACGACTTTATTGTTTCGCCAATTAAACCTATTTTATTAGAAGCCCGTATTTCAACGCTTAAAAAGCGCCTAGTAAATAAAACAATTGAAATTAACGAAGCAGATTTACATCCAAACTTTTTTGTAGATAAAGAACAATATTTAATTATCACACCGCAAGGAAAAATAAGTTTGCCACGAAAGGAATTTGAAATGGTAAACCTCATGTATCGCAATACGCACAAAACATTTACACGCACAGATTTTGCAAATTTAATTTGGAACTCTTCCGAAGTTGCAAATAGCAGAACGATTGATATTCACATCCGCAACATTCGCCGCACCTTAGGGCAAGATATCATAAAAACGAGCAAAGGTATTGGCTACTCTATTAATAGAGATTTGTTATAGTAAGATTGAAAAGTATTTTACTTAAAAGCAAATAAACAACTTTAATTATTTTTCTTTGATTTGAATAAATAATTAATTCCCATTTCAAATACTATTTTTTTTCAATTTTTTTTATTCAAGTATTTATACCAAATACATTTATTACATGATCCAATTATGTTGGTCTTGCTGAACTTGATTCAGCATCTCACACACCCTGAATCAAGTTCAGGGTGACTAACTGCTTGGACTATCTATTACTTTTAAATGCTATTATTAAAGTATAATATGTATACTTGAATAAATTATTGCATTCATTTGGTGCGAACTAGCGACCAACTGCTACTAACTGCAATACTATACTGTATAATTTTTGTCTTAATAAATTGAATGTTAATTTAATTTAAATAGTACCTAACAAAAATCCCATTAAAATTTAACCAGTAGCTAACACCAAAGCTATCTCCTTTAACGGTTTATTCATTTTAAGTTAAAACACTTGTGAAATTTAAACAAGAAATTTGCACAAAAAACTATTAAAAAAATGAAACAAAACCTACTACAAAAAATCTCACTTACATTATGTATTTGTGGGATTTTTGCATTAAAATCTGTAGCCCAAAGGCCAGGATTAATTATTAGCGAATTACACGTTAACCCATCTGGAACAGATTCTCCGTTTGAATACGCGGAATTTAGAGCCACTAAGTTTATTAATTTTGCCACAACACCTTACAGCGTTGTATTGTGTAATAACGGAACAGCAACTGCCGCTGGTTGGATTACTGGAGGAGCTTTATCTTATGGATTTAGCATCAATACAGGAACAGTTAATCCGGGTGATGTTGTCTATGTTGGTGGCTCTTCGATGGCGCCAACAGGTGTTAAATTAAGAGTCATAAATACAGGGACAACCGCTGGAGATGGATTTGGTAATTTAAATACAGGTGGTGTTTTTGGAAATGGTGGAACAAGCGCCGACGGTATAGCTGTTTTTAATCAAGATATTGCAACACTAACAAATTCAACGGTTCCTATCGATGCTTTATTTTATGGTACAGCAATTGGAACTGCCACAACAGTAATTCCAACTGATGGATATCAATTACCTGTCAATGATTTATACACAGGCGGAAAACTACAGGGAACTAGTTTTATAGGAGGTGATCCTGGCGCTTTAAATTTAGTAGCTAATGGTGTTTTTGATACCATTACTAATGTCTATATTTCAGGAAGAACGTGGAACATAGCAGCATTAACAAATAATACTTCTTCTGTGATTCTATCTAACATTTTGCCACCTGCTAATTTAGCTTTTTCAGTTGATAACCAAACAGTATTAGAATCGGTTGGAACAGTAACTGCTAACATTTCTATTTCTTCCTCCAATCCAGATGTATCATCTGTTGAAGTTGTAATTATTCCATTTGGTACAGCTCTAAATGGTTCTGATTTAGCATATACAACACAAACTATTACTTTTGCAGGAAACTCAACTGGCACATTACCAGTAAACATTAACATAACTGAAGATATTATTGGTGAAGAATCAGAGTACTTTGTATTAAAACTTCAAAATCCAGTTAATGCAGTACTTCCTGGTATTACGCAACAAACCATATTTATTAAAGATAATGAAAACATTACTCCTATTGGTAATAATGAAGTAACTATGACTTTTGTATCTAGCTTTACAAATGGTGTATCTGCTACAAATTCAGCAGAAATTGTTGCTCACGATCCACTATCAAAACGTTTATTTGTTGCAAATTCAATTGGTAGAAAATTAGACATTATTAATTTTTCAAATCCTGCAGCAATGAGTATTATTAGCTCTAGGGATATTTCTTCTTATGGAAATATTAATAGTGTAGCTGTAAAAAATGGCATTGTAGCTTGTGCTATTGAAAATGTAATTCCTGAACAAGATGGGTTCGTAGTTTTCTTTGATACAAATGGTGTATTTCAAAAGCAGGTAACGGTTGGTGCACTGCCAGATATGATAACATTTAACCATGCAGGTACAAGAGTTTTAACTGCAAACGAAGGGCAACCAAATACAACTTATACTATTGATCCAGAAGGTTCAGTAAGTATTATTGATATTTCGGGAGGTATTGCTTCACTATCTCAATCAAATGTAACAACTGCTTTATTTACGGCGTTTAATAGCCAAGCAACTGCTTTAAAAGCAAGTGGTGTCCGAATTTATGGCCCAGGCGCAACAGTTGCTCAGGATATGGAGCCAGAATACATTACTGTATCTGAAGACGATTTAACAGCATATGTAGCGCTTCAAGAAAATAATGCGTTTGCTTATGTAAATTTAACTACTAACACAATTACAGATATTAAACCTTTAGGTTTTAAAGACTATAGTGTTTTTGGCAAAGGATTAGATGCCACAAATACAGGCACAAATGTGAATATAGCCAATTGGCCAATTAAAGGAATGTACTTACCAGATGGCATGACACATTTTAATGTTGGAGGAGTTGAATATTTGATAACAGCTAATGAAGGTGATGCAAGAGCAGATTATGGTGCGGTAAATAACGAAGAAACTACTATTGGAGCCGCTACTTATTCTTTAGATCCAATTGCTTTTCCTTATGCATCAGCTATGAAATCAAACGCAAATTTAGGAAGATTAAAATGTACCAATCGTTTAGGAGACACTGATAATGATGGAGATTTTGATGAAATTTATACATTTGGTGCTCGTTCGTTTTCAATATGGAACGCAGCAACAGGAACGTTAGTTTATGATAGTGGAGATGATTTAGAACAAATTACTGCTAATGACCCTACTTACGGAGCCATGTTTAATTGTAGTAATACTAATATTTTAAAAAAAGACAGAAGTGATGATAAAGGACCAGAACCAGAGGGAGTTGTTGTTGCAATGATTTCTGGTATTCCTTATGCTTTTGTGAGTATGGAACGAGTTGGCGGTTTAATGGTTTTTAACATCAGTAATCCTGCTGCTCCTCAATTTGTTCAATATGTCAACAACAGAGGATTAACAGGTTTAACAGGAGATAGAGGTCCTGAAGGAATTATATATATTAATCAACAAGATAGTCCAAACGGTAAATCGTTAATTGTTTTAGGTAACGAAATTAGTAGTTCAGTTTCTGTATATGAAATAGCATGTCCTGCTTCATCCGCAACATTAGCGGCCGTTTCATCAACTACTGCATGTGTTGGCAATTCCTTAGCAATTAACACAAGTACGATTTCCGGAGCTAGTTATACATGGTATAACGGAACAACACTAATCGCAGGTGCAACATCTGCAGCGTATAGCGCTACAGTTTCTGGAAACTATTCTGTTAAGTTAAATAATGTTGGTTGTACAATCCCGTCAAATACTGTTTCATTTACATTTAATGCTTTGCCAGTTGTTAACGCCGCAAGTTCTGCAACGGCAGTTTGTGAAGGGAATAATGTCACACTTTCAGGTGGTGGCGCTTCAACTTATGTTTGGTCAAATGGTGTTACAAATGCAATTAGTTTTATTCCAACAACTAATACAACTTATACCGTAACTGGAACTGATGCAAACGGTTGTTCAAAGACAGCTACAACAAGTGTAGTAGTAAATGCATTACCGGCAGTTACAGCCGCAAGTTCTGCAACGGCAGTTTGTGAAGGAAATAATGTAACACTTTCGGGTGGTGGCGCTTCAACTTATGTTTGGTCAAATGGTGTTACAGATGCAATTAGTTTTATTCCAACAAATAGTGCAACTTATACGGTTACAGGAACTGATGCAAATGGCTGTTCAAAGACAGCTACAACAAGTGTTACTATAAATGCAATACCAGTTGTTACTGCAGCAAGTTCTGCAACGGCAGTTTGTGAAGGGAATAATGTCACGCTTTCAGGTGGTGGCGCTTCAACTTATGTTTGGTCAAATGGTGTTACTAATGCAGTTAGTTTTATTCCAACAACTAATACAACTTATACGGTTACAGGAACTGATGCAAATGGCTGTTCAAACACAACTACAACTAGTGTTACTATAAATGCAATACCAGTTGTTACTGCCGCAAGTTCTGCAACGGTAGTTTGTGAAGGAAATAATGTCACGCTTTCGGGTGGTGGCGCTTCAACTTATGTTTGGTCAAATGGTGTTACGGATGCCGTTAGTTTTATTCCAACAACTAATACAACTTATACCGTAACTGGAACTGATGCAAACG
>JBIKOX010000182.1:0-5846 GCA_044357775.1 Bacteroidia bacterium
AAGCACAGGGCAAGATAGATGAAATGACCACTTATTTTAATTCTATTGGCAATCCTTTAAATACAAATGAAATAGAATCGTCTTTATATGATGCTGCAAAAGATGCTTATTATAACCTTAAAAATTGTGATTTAGCAATGACTAAGTTTGAGAATTATATTAAAAAGTATCCTGAAGGAAAATATATTTCGGAAGCGCATTTTTGTTACGCCGAATGTGCATACAATAATGCGCAATATGAATTGGCTTTACCTTCTTACCAGTTTATTGTAAATAAATCCCGTGGTATTTATTCTGAAACGTCATTACTTAAACTATCTTATTTGTTTTACAAAGATAAAAAGTATGAAGAGGCTTTGCCACTTTATCAAAAATTAGAAGAGTATGCAGAAGTTCCTACAAATAAATTAAGCGGCAGAATAGGGGCAATGCGATGTGCCTTTAATTTAAAAATGTATGATATAGCTTTAGATTTTGCAGGAAAAGTTCTTTATACAGATAAGATTACGCCACAACAAACTAACGAAGCTAAATATGATAAAGCAAAATCTTTGTTTGAATTAAATCGTTTAGATGATGCATTGATTGAATTTAAAGCAATTCAAAAAAGTTCAAAAAATCTAACAGGAGCAGATGCTTTGTATCATATTGCTAAAATTCAGTTAATGAAACAAGATTATACAGCTGTTGAAAAAACAATTACCAATTTAATTAGCTATGACTATTCAAATGATGATTGGAATATAAAGGGACTATTGCTATTAGCAGATTCCTATATTGCAAAAGGCGATGATGCTGCAGCTGAATTAATGTTACAAACTGTTATTGATGGTAAACCAAGGCAAGAGTATATAGATGAAGCAACTAAAAAGTTAGAAGAATTAAAAGCAAAAAAAGCTAAAAGTTTAATTCAGGAACCGACTCAAAGTAATGATATGAAAATTGAGTTTAAAGAGCAAAAAGGGGACAAAGATTTGTTTGATCAAATTATTGAAACTAAACAGGACGCCACAAATAATAAATAACATATTTTTTAATATACTATTATGAAGGACACAAAATATTACAATAGCGATACTATCCTATCTTCTAGCAAATATGGTAATTCGTTTATGTATGAAAAAGACCAAGATTTACAAAAACGAAAAATTAAAAAGTTGCAATGGTTTTTTGTATTAATCTTAATATTAGGATATTTTGCAGCAGCATTATCTCAAACTGGCATGAAAGATATTGAGTTAAAAGCAACTAGTGAATTTGAGCCAACTATAAAAGATGCTGTTAAATTAGGTGATTTACCTGAAATAACCGATACCGTAAAAAAGCTTACAAATATTAATTATAATATTTCCTCAACTCCATTAGTTTCTAAATATGAAGTGATTAAAATTGATGCTGCTAAAATGCAAAATGAACCACTATCTAAATTATACCATTCGCTATTAAAAGTTGGTATGGGAACATATACAACACCTTACGGCGAATTTTGGATAAATAGTTTGCGCACCAGAGATGTTGTGTATGGAATACACGCTAAACATATATCATCTGCAGCGCATTTAAAGGATGTTGGATATAGCGGATATAGCGACAATGAAGGTGAATTATTTGCTAAAAAGTTTTATAAAAAACATACACTAACTGGTGAGTTTAACTATAAACGAAATGTGGTAAATTTTTATGGTTACGATACCACCGAATTTAATATCCCGAAAAATGACATTAAACAGCGTTATCAATTGTTTGAACCTATTGTTAAATTGCAAAGTCATTACACTGACAGTAATAAAATTAATCATTCAATAAAAGTAGGTTATTATAACTTGACCGATATTTATAAAGTGGCTGAAAACAACGTTAAGTTAAATACAGTTTTTAATACATATATAAATAAAGAACGCTTATTTGTTGCATTTGATGCTGATTATTATGATCATAAATTACCTAATGATACATTTAATAATGTGATTATAAAGTTAAATCCTTACTTTGAAACACATGGAAAAAAATGGATGCTTGATATTGGATTAGCTGCAAATGTGGATGCTTTTTCAAATAGAAACTCTGCTAAATTTTATTTTTATCCTCAGTTAAATGCTCAGTTTGATGTGTATGAAAATATCATTATACCTTACGCAGGGATAAATGGAGGCTTACAAAAAAACTCTTTACGCAGTTTATCAAACGAAAATCCTTTTATTACTTCTACTTTAAATTATAAAAACTCTAATACTAAAATAAATGTATTTGGTGGTTTAAAAGGAAATTTAAGTTCTAATACAAGTTATGATGTAAAAGCCAGTTATAGTATTGTGGATAGCATGCATTTTTTTGTAATTGATTATTCAAATAGTTTGGCATTAGATAATAAATATCAGGTATTTTATGATAATGCAGAATTATTTCAAGTTTCTGGTCAAGTAAAATATCAGTTCAAAGAAAAAATTAACTTTTTTGCAAAAGGTAATTATTACATGTATAAAACTGCAAATTTAGATTATGCATATCATAAACCAGACTTTGATTTAACATTTTCGGCTAATTATAATTTAAAAAGTAAAATCATTTTAAAGGCTGATATATTTGTTATTGGAAATCAACACACGTTAACAAAAGTGCAGGATAATTTGACATATACTTATAAAACAAAATTACTTGACGGAATAGTAGATGCTAATTTAGGTGCCGAATATCGTTACAGCAAAATGCTATCTTTTTTTGTAAATATTAATAATATTGCTAATACGCGTTATTATCGTTGGGAAAAATACCCGAATCAGCGCTTTAATTTAATGGCTGGTTTAACTTTTATACCTTTTTAGAAATTTAGCATTGAACTCAAATTAAATAAAATAATTTGAACTAATGAAGCCAATTAAATTTTCCATTTTTCTTCCAATAAACTTTAAGATTAGAATTAATCCAATCTTAAAGTTTAATTTTGATAAATAATTTAGCTGTAGGTTTTAATCCTATTTCAAATTTTATTAAAATCTTTTAAAGTTGGCGATCTTAATTCAACAGGATTAAATTTCTTTCTTACTTTTAAATTTATTAATTCCACTGCAAAAGAGAAGGCCATTGCAAAATAAATATATCCTTTTGGTATTTCAACTTTATCAATGTGCACTCCTTCTACAATTAATAGTACAGCAATTAAAACTAAAAAAGATAGTGCTAAAACTTTAAAGGTAGGATGTTTATGAATGAATGCAGATATTTTTGGAGCAAAGTAAAACATCACGGCCATACTAATTAAGACTGCAATCATCATTATTTCTAAACTGTTGGCCATTCCAATTGCAGTTACAACACCATCAATACTAAAAACCATATCAATTAAAATCATTTGTAAAACAATTGATTTAAAAGAAACTTGCTTCTTTTTTTCTTTTTGTAGAATTTCATCCGGATCCTCTCCTTCCAGTTTATTATGGATTTCTAATGTTGAATTCACTAGTAAAAAAAGGCCACCGGCAAGCATTATCAAATCCTTTATTGCTACAGAATGATTTAAAATTGTAAATAATACTTGCTCTCCTTTTATTAAGTAACCTAAAATAAATAAAAATAAAATGCGCATTATTATACCAACCGTCATCCAAATAAATCCTGCTTTTTTGGTTTGATTTTTATCAAGGCGACTTAAAATAATGGAAACAAAAATCACATTATCGATACCTAAGAGTATTTCCATTAACGTTAGAGGTATTAAACTAAGCAAGGATTCTGCTGTAAATATGTTTTCCATTTTTGAAGTTTTTAGATTCGAAATGTATGAAAATTATTGATTAAAGTAGGTATTTAAAATATTTAAAATGGCATTTAATAATGCGGTAAATTTTTCTATAATTTTTTATGTTTTTTTAATCAAATTTTATGAACATTTGTTAGTAAAATAAACTAAACTATTTACCTAAACCTTCAATAAAATCGGTATATTTAAGAAATAATAAAAAGAGTAGATTTACAATTTATGGAAGAGAAAACAGCAGCGGATAAGGCGAATTATGGAGCAGATAATATCCAAGTATTAGAAGGATTAGAAGCGGTTAGAAAACGTCCGGCAATGTACATTGGTGATATAGGTATAAAAGGATTGCATCATTTAGTTTATGAAGTTGTAGATAATTCTATTGATGAGGCATTAGCTGGTCATTGTAAAGATATTACAGTTACTATTTTAGAGAATAATTCAATTCGTGTAAAAGATGATGGTCGTGGTATTCCTACTGGCATACATCCAAAATTAGGTGTGAGTGCCTTAGAGGTAGTAATGACGGTTTTACATGCGGGCGGTAAATTTGATAAAGATACTTATAAAGTATCAGGTGGTTTGCATGGAGTAGGTGTGAGTTGTGTTAATGCGTTATCTGATCCATTAATAGCCGAAGTTTATAGAGATGGTAAAATTACCATGCAAGAGTTTAGAAAAGGTATACCTCAATATCCTGCAAAAGAAGTTGGAGATACAACACTTAGAGGTACTACAGTAACTTTTACTCCTGATTTAAGCATTTTTACTACAGGTGAATATAATTTTGCGACATTGGCAAATCGTATGCGTGAGTTGGCTTTTTTGAATAAAGGAATCACAATTATTTTAGAAGATGAACGTAATAAAGATGAAAACGGTGTTGTATTTACTGAAACATTTCATAGTGACGGTGGATTAAAAGAATTTGTTCAATACATTGATGGTGGAAAAGAAAAGTTGATGGATGATGTTATTCACATCGAAGGAGAAAAAAATGGAATTCCTGTTGAAGTAGCTATGTTATACAATCACTCTTATAGCGAAAGTATACAGAGTTATGTAAATAATATTAATACACATGAAGGTGGAACTCACTTAGCTGGTTTTAGAAGAGGTTTAACACGTACATTGAAAGGATATGCTGAAAAAAATGGGATGTTTAAAAACATAAAATTTGAAATCAGTGGAGATGATTTTAGAGAAGGATTAACCGCAGTAGTTTCTGTAAAAGTTCAGGAACCTCAATTTGAAGGACAAACTAAAACTAAATTAGGTAATAGCGAAGTAACAGGGGCAGTAGATGCTGCAATTAGCGAAGCATTAAGTAACTATTTAGAAGAAAATCCAAAACAAGCCAGGTTAATTGTAGATAAAGTAGTATTAGCAGCAACGGCTCGTCACGCAGCTCGTAAGGCTCGTGAAATGGTTCAACGTAAATCTGTAATGTCTGGTTCTGGTTTACCCGGTAAATTAGCAGATTGTGCCAATAATGATCCTTTAGCATGTGAATTGTTTTTAGTGGAAGGGGATTCGGCCGGTGGAACAGCAAAACAAGGCCGTAACCGTGATTTTCAGGCTATTTTACCATTAAGAGGTAAAATTTTGAATGTTGAAAAAGCCATGGAATATCAAATTTATGAGAATCAGGAGATAAAAAATATATTTACTGCTTTAGGTGTTTTTAGAGGAACTAAGGAAGATGACCGAGCTTTAAATATGGATAAATTACGTTACCATAAAGTGGTGATTATGTGTGATGCCGATGTTGATGGTTCGCATATTACGACGTTAATTTTAACATTCTTCTTCCGTCATATGAAAGAGTTAGTTGAAAAAGGTCATGTTTATATTGCAGCTCCTCCTTTATATTTAGTTAAAAAAGGAAAAGAACAAGCGTATTGTTGGAATGAAATAGATCGCGCCGAGCAAGTAAAAGCTATTGGTGGAGATAAGCCTGAAAGCGTTCATATACAGCGTTACAAGGGTTTAGGAGAGATGAATGCTATACAGTTATGGGAAACAACATTAGATCCTTCAACTCGTACATTGCGTCAGGTTACTATTGATAGCGCTGCAGAAGCTGATCGCG
>JBIKOX010000183.1:0-5798 GCA_044357775.1 Bacteroidia bacterium
GTTATTCTCTAGCAAATAAATCGTGACAAGGTAAATAATTATCTATTAATTATTAAGCCTAAATGAAGCCCTAATTAAATAATACAATTCCTTTCCTTTAATATAAGAATCATAAATGTTAGAATCAGATGGAAATTTTACTGTTTCTTTTTTTGTAATAACTTGTTTTGACATATTTATTTAATCTGAATAATAAAGTACTAATATAATAATTCTCTACTTAATATCTAAAGCAACATAATCAACTCCTTTTCCTTCAATTTGATATATTTTTAATGAATTAACTTTCATACTTATTAGTTTTTGTTCAATATTCCAAATGAAGAATACTATTTTTTTTGATTTTGATGGAAGATTGCCTGTAATTAAACTATAACTAAGATTTTGTTTTCCGTTTAAATCGTCACCAGTCCATTGTAAAGGATAACGTTTAAAATATACATTTTGATCCAATGAATCATTAACCTGTAAAACTAACCAAGCATTTACAGGAATAGGAAATTTATCAATATTAAAATTAATTTCAGCTATTAATGGTTTAGTATTAGCAAATACCGTATCGGTTTGTCCGTATATTTCAATAAACTCATTTTGATTATTTTTAATGTAAATGTTATTCAATTCTAAAACCTTATTTCTTTTGATTTTTTCTTTTCGTTTTAAAATTACAAAGCCCCAATCGGGTTCTGTATCAATTATATCATAATAAGGTTTAAAATATTTTTCTTCTTGTTTAGTGGCAATATAATAATCACAATTCATTTGCATTACTTCAGTAGGATCCGCTGGATTTAAAATACCTCCATGTCGATAATTAATAAACCCATAAAATAATTCACGCACTCTGTGCCCACCAATCGTTATAAGTCCCTCAGATTTTTTTTGCTCATTTAATAAGGTTGTGTAAAAATGCTCAGGCATTGTTTCGTAAACATTTAATGAGTGTTTTCTGAAATTAAGATTTACTAAAAAGTGAATAAAAAATAACACAGCAATTATAAAACCGATAATTGTATTTAATTTAACAGAAGATTTATCCAAAGTAAAGCTCAGTAGCAAAACAAAAAATATATAATAAAACAATCCAGTTCTATCTTCCGGATAATTTACTCCCAAAATCTTATTCATTAAATAAAACCCTAATACCAATGCACTTAAAATCACAAAAAACAAAATAGAAAATGAAGGACGTTTTAATTGAATTTTCGCATTTAATAAATCTTTTTTAAGAAGGAAAAACCATGCGAAAATTATAGAAATAATTATTGTAAGCACAGTCCACTTTATGAATACATTGTAATTGCCAACTAGCAACTGAATTAAACTTGCGAAAGTCACATCCCAGTAGTCAGTGCCTTCGCCGTAATATAATGCCCCATTCTCCTGCAGATAAAATGAAAAAGATAGCCAATAATAAATGACTGCAAAATGTAGCAACCAAGCGCCGAGAACGAGTGGTTTTATTAATTTTTTATTGCTAACCTGGATAATAAAGTTGATTCCACTCAATAATAAAACAACTATTATTAAAATTAAATTAGCACTAATGGCTAATTGCCAAAATACTATACTAAAGATAAATGCACTTTTATTTTCAGTATTGTTAATGTAGTCTATCATAAATGCGATGCCCATCATTAATAGTGCCAGCGACAAACCATAACCTCGGCAAGCACTAAAAAATGATAACCAATGAAATGATAAAAGCAATCCTGCCATTAATAAAACTTTAGAGCCAAATTGATTTAAGAACTTAGAGATTTTATACGTAGCTAGCATTAAAATAACTAATCCAACAAGATTAGGAATACGAAGAGAAAAAGGAGATGAGCCAAGCAAATGGAAGCAAACATTTCCTAACATACTATTCAAAACATGGTTATTAGCATCAATTGCCGAATGAAACGGCATGTATTTGCCTGATTGAATAAAATAGAAAAATGTTGCAGTCTCGTCATGATTAAACGGAACGAGGTAACTTCTTAAAGCCACCACAAAAAATACAAGAACAGATGTAAGTAAAAATAAATATTTAAACTTCGATACTTTATTGCGAATTAAATACGTCATCTTTAAAAACTCGTTCAATTAATTTAGATTATAAAAATAAGCATAAAAAAAAGCACTCGCCTTCTAGCGAATGCTTTTAGGTTAAAATAAATAAATATTATTGAGCTGTAGCTGTTGGAGTTGCTGGTTGCACCGCAGGCTGGGCTGCTGGCGTAACTGCGCCACCTGCTTTTGCCTTTGTAATTGAGCCTTGACTTTCAGAACTATCAATAGTACCTGCTTTTTTTGGCGTTGATAGTAAACTAAATACTAATAATAAAATGGCTAAAGTCCACGTTGCTTTTTCAATAAAATCGGTACCACGACGTGCCCCCATAATTTGATTAGCGGCAGAGAAATTGCTTGAAATTCCACCACCTTTTGAATTTTGAACTAATACTACTAAAATTAGTAATACACACACGATGATAATTGCTACTGTTAATATTGCTTGCATAATTTATTTATTAGTTTTCAGTTTTTGAATAAGGGATGCAAAGTAAACACTTTTTTGTGGAAATTTCAAACTTAATATTTCATAAGCACGAATTGCCTTAGAAATATTTCCTTGCAAGGCATAAATTTTGGCCAAAGTTTCGGTTACTAAATGTTCATTCTCCAATAAACTTTGTTTAGCATCAAGAGTAGGCGTAAAAAACTTATTTGTACCTAACTTAATTCTACCTGGATCAAATTCAATAATTTTATCAATTATTTGCTTTTTTTGAGTCGATAATGACGTTTTTTTGTCAATTTCAACCTTTATTGACTCATTTTCTTTATTTTTTCTCGCTTCTGACGGTGCAGTTGTTGCATTAGTTTGAAAAGTATGATTTTCTTTTTGTAGTATTTTTAACCAATCCGTAAAGGAACTTGGCTCTGAAACTTCTACTTTATTGAGTTCAGGAGTTTTAAGCACATCCGTTTCAATGTATGACTGAATAATTCCTTTACTAATTTCTTGCTCAATATTTTTATTTAACTTATCTATATCAAACTCATTTACAGGAACGTCTGTTTCGTTTTCAATAGATTTAATAATATTAAGTTCGTTATTCGTTGCTTCAGTTAAAACAGGACTTTTTTCGATCTCAATCGTTTTATTTGCTGCTGTATTTACATATACAACCTTTATTTCGTCGTTGGTGCTGCTAACTGCACCAGTTTCTTGTTTGTTTTCAATCGCTATAATTTGTTTTTTTACTAGTACATCAACTTCAGGTAATTCAACTTTTTGGTACTCATTTACTGGTGAAGGTTCTGCCCGATGCAATAATTCAAATAAAACACTTCTGCTGTTTGCCACTATGGCAGTTTTACGTAATTGTTTCGAGTAATTTATTGCCTGATATTTATGTAAGCCTTTGGCATATAATAAGTGAGCAGATTCAAAAAATGGATATTCGTTTACCAACACCTCTAATTCAGCCAAATGAGAAAACTCAAGTTGCTGAGGTTTTGTAATAATATCTATAAATTGTTGTTTATGCATTACCAATTATTAAACGCTTTATTAAAAATATCTTCGGTTAATTGTCTGTTTATTTCGTTTAGTAAAGCGTCTTCTTGAGCAGAAATTGCGGTATTAGCTGGGAAGTCAGAAAATCTGGAAAAATTTTGCTCGAAACTTTTGGACTCATCAAACTTGTTGGAATACTTAACACTAACAGTGATGGTCAATCTATTTGTTGCAGCCTGATCATTACTTTGAATGGATATGGGAGCCACGTTGTAATCAATAATTGATCCATCAAATTGCAAATCGCCGCTTTGTTTCATAAGCGATAAATTAGTTTGAGTAGAAACTACATCTCGCAATTTTTCAGTAAATTTTTGACTAATGGATGGGCTACCTAATGTTGTTTGATTTGCAAAAAAACTGACAGAAATAGTTTTTGCTTCTATTGGAATGGTTGCTCCATTTAAAGAATATTTTACCTTACAACCAGACAAAACTATCAGGCCAATAAAACACACTACTATGTAACTCGCTTTTCTCAATTAATACTACAAAACAAAGTTAGTAAAATTTCTTCCTCTGTCCTACTTTGACAAGCTTATTATGTGAGTAATAAAGGAAAACATGTTGATTAAAAATCTAATCCTAACCCAATTAAAAAACCTTGATTAAAATTGTTGTTTGGACCATACCCTAAAACATAGTCAAATCTAACTATTTGGAAAATTTTTTCTATACCAAAATTTACTTCATAGTATTGATTTAATTTATCATTAAATAAAACATGACCCCCTATAACTTCTTGAATTCTCGATTTTTTAAGTAATGGTATTTTATTAAAAATAAATCCATTAAAATGATGTTCTGCATGAGCTTCGGCATACCAGAATTTTGTACTGTAAGTATAATATGGTAATAATTTAAATGAATTTAAATAATTATTATTGGCCAAAATTGTTTGGTTACCATCAAAGTGCTTGTAATCCATAAATTCAACAAATCGGCTGCTTAAAAAATAGCCGCCTTTTAATCGATAAGAAAAGGTTCCAACCAAACCTAACTTAATATCATCATCCATACTTATTTTGGCTAAGTCGTAATCAGCTTTTGTATTTAAACCTGGAAGAGCCTTTGTGTATTGTAAATTAATAATTGGAAATTTATTGCTTTCAATTATTTTTTCGTTTGGTCGTGAAATATATTTCTGTTTAAAACGAATCGATAATCCTAATTCAACAATAAAGGAATTATTTATTTTAAAACTCGAATCGTCCGTTAATGGATTTAGCGGATTATTGCTAGTAAATACTTTTTCTTTATTGTCAACCCACAAATCAAACGCTGTATTTCTCAATGATGAACGTTCGGCATATTCTGTATAAAAATTAGCAATCAATCCATTTATTAGCTCTTTACGATAATTAAATGAAGCAAATGTTTTTTTATATAACTTCATAAAATTATCATTATTGAATAATGTATACGATGTATTGATTGTAGCATTAATCGGATCGTTTCCATTAAATTGTAAAGCACTTGTACCTGCTTTTATATTAATGGACTCAAATTTTTCTGGCTTGTGCAAATACTTCCAATTTATAGTACCACCCAACAAATAATTTGAAAAACCGTAACGCATAGCGGCTGATAAATTATGATAGCGATTATTTTCATAGCGCTTGGTTAAATCAACTTTTAGGGAGGCGTTAACACCTTCTACTGTATTATATTGAATACCTGAAGTAAGCAGCCCTGATGTATTTAAGCTGAATTTTTTAGCAGTTTTATTGTAGCTGTATCCCATAATTAAATCTGAAAAGGTGAATTTATTTCCAACTTTATCTAAACTATCTTTATATCGGACGCTACTTTTAATTTTACCAATGCTATCTTTTTTCCGGTAATCGGCTCTTTCTTCATAAGTTAATGGCACCGGACGAGATTGCTCCCAATACGCGGAATCTTTTTTATTGGAACCTTCTTGTATTTTCGCCACTTCATTTTTAAAGAATTTTTTTGGAAACACGGGGTGCATGTCGTAATCAGAAAATACAGCATTAAAATAACCGTCGCCTACAAACCCAAAAAGTTTGAAATTAAATAGCATACTTAAACCTGTTGGCATCCAAATAGAATCATTTACAGGAGCATTTAATTGTTTAATATACAGCGTATCAATAAATTTAATTTTTGATTCTTTTGTCAAATAAACATCTGCACTATGCACTCGCCAATTGTTTTCTTGAATATAAATTATTCCCTGAAAGCATGGGTCTGTTTTGCGCTTAGG
>JBIKOX010000154.1:0-7393 GCA_044357775.1 Bacteroidia bacterium
TCCTAATAATTTATAACGATAGGATAAAAAAGCGTTATCATTTATAGGAGAAATGAAGGGTCGGTCGCTCAATCCATTCAGGGAAATCAAATTTTCGTAAACGCTGAATTTCATATCACTCACTTGATTAAAACTAAAGGCTTTGTTGTTTCCACTAACCCTGCTTGAATACATAATTTCTTTTTCATCGTTTGGTTTTCTAAAATGGTATTTAGTTTCGCTTTCGCTTAAGTAAACCACGCCTAATAATGTAGAATCAATTTTTTCTCCAGAAGTGCTCATTGCATTTAAAAATTTAATCATCTTTTCAGGAAAATTTGTTAAACGCTGCAACCCTTTTATGTATGCCTTGCAGGAAAAAGCTTCTACTTCGTTTAAATAAAATTTTCGTTTTTTAATGGCTTGTCTAATTACAGCATATGCGGGGTCTTCGCCATCCTTAATTACCACTTCTTTCAACTCGTAGCTTTCAGGAATTAACTCTATATTTTTTTTTACATCGCCTTCAACAACAATTTTCTCTATTTTCTTTTTGTAACCCACATATTGAAAAATTAATTCATAGGTTCCTGGCTTGAGTTTCAAAAAATAGTAACCATCTGCATTTGCATTGGTTCCTTGGTTAGTACCTTTTATTAAAACGGAAGAAAAAGATAGTGCTTGATTTTTATCATCAGAAATTTTACCACTGACTGCAAAAATTTGACAAAAGATAGCTTTTGAAATTAAAAAAAATAATGAGAAAACTCCGAAGTGTTTCATAAATAAATTCAGACGCTTAAGATAATAATAAAGTAATAACGGAAACTTGAAAATAGACTTTAATCAGAATAATATATTTTATGAAAGGTCTGACTATTAAGATAAAAAAACCTCAGTTAATTTTAACTAAGGTTTTTTGAATTAGTTAAAACAAAAGGACTAATTTATTTATCTTTAGTTAACAAAAATTGCTTTTCTAATGCATAGGTTTCAGTTTTACCTAATTTTAACTCTACTTTTTCTTCAGCATTTTTATAACCTTTTTTTATTACTTTAATTGTGTAAGTTGCATCCCCTGTTAATGTTATAAAATATTCTCCATTTTCGTTTGTTGAGGTGGTAGTAATCAGTAAGCCCGCAGCATCTGCTATTTGTATATCAACTAAAGGCATACCGCTGCCTTCAAAACCATCACGTACAATGCCTTTTAATATACTAAAACCAGAGTTTGATTTTTTTTCGCCAGCCTGCTCTAGTAGCGTAAAATTAGATAAATCAGCTTTATAAATATCACTTTCTCCTATGCCGCCTTTTCTTTCACTTGCAAAGTAGGCGGTTTGCGCATCTGCACTAATTACTAATGGGCCATCTTTAAAAACGGTATTGATTGGATAACCCAAATTAATAGGTTTTGTCCATTTATCTTGCACTAATGTTGATTTAAAAACATCATATGAACCCATTGAAGCTTTTCCGTTTGACGAGAAAAACAAGGTCTTTCCATCTGGAGCTAAGAAAGCTCCAACTTCATCAAATTCGGTATTAATTTCAGGCCCTAAATTTTCAGGTTTGCCCCATTCTGTTTTGCTTATCTTTTTTACCATCCAAATATCAGCGCGACCATATCCGCCTTTGCGTTCACTTATAAAGTATAAGGTTTTTCCATCAGGAGAAATGCATGCCCCACCTTCCCAATACGTTGTGTTGATTGGTTTACCCAGTGGTTCAGGAGTTTTCCATTTATTATTTACAACTTTAGAAACAAAAACGGCTCCACCTCTTGACTCTTTATCATTTACATCGTTTTTGTAAATAAAAATTTGCTTTCCGTCCGGAGAAATACTTGTGCAGGCATCATGAGCCAAGGTATTAACACTACCTGGAACTTCGTCAGCTATTCCCCATTTTTTATTGATGGTGTCCCAAAACGAAATGTATATATCTTGAAAAAACTTACCGTCTCCCTCTACATCCGTTGGTGAATCTGTTGTTTTTGGACGACGTGTATTAAATACTAATTTTTGCCCATCAGCACTAACGCATGGTGATTGATCGTCGTACTTTGAATTGATTACTTCTCCTAAATTATCAATTCTAACATTAACGGAAGCACTCATAAGCTTTTTAGCGTTAGTACAATGCGCAATATAAACATCAACATCTTCATTAACTGCATCTTTGGCATTTGCAGAGAGTTTGTAAGTACTAAATTCCGTTAATGATTCATCAATTTTTTCATTTAACAAATAAATTTTACCTAGCACTAAGTGAGTCTCAGGCATAACATTTTTATTTATCGTAATTGCTTTATTTAAATACTCAGTTGCAGCATCAAATTTTTTTAATTCAAAATTACAGTAGCCAACGTAATATAATACATCTGCATCATCTGGATTTTTCTGCAGTACCTCTTTAAATAGATTTAATGCACCAACATATTGTGCAGCATATAATTTTTGCTTTGCTAAAACCATTTTTAATTGGTCGGCAGCATCAATAGCTTTAATAGTGTTGCATAGCGTTAAAAAGCAAAGGGCTGTAATAATTTTTTTCATTTCAATTGAGTGTAAATTTAAAATCTCGTTTATAAAGGTATAAAAAAGGATTCATTTCAATATTATTTGTGCAAAAAATCACCGCCTTTATTTATAATCTGTACTTTTGTCAAATGAGTAAAATTGGATTTTATATAGTGCTACCACTTTTATATTTCATTTCCATATTGCCATTCTCGCTTTTTTATTTGTTATCCGACGTACTATATTTTTTGATTTACAAAGTTGTTGGCTATCGCAAAAAGGTAGTATACGAAAATTTTAAAAATTCCTTTCCAGAAAAAACTGAAATTGAACTTAAGGAAATAGAAAAAAAGTTTTTTCATTATTTATGTGATTTGGTTCTTGAAACCATTAAAACCTTAACCATTTCTAAAAAAGAAGCATTAAGACGTTGCGCATTTAATGAAAATGCAATAGCAATTTTTAAGCAGTTAAACGACGAAAAAAAATCTTGCATTTTGGTCATGGGGCATTTTGGAAATTGGGAATGGGCAGGAAGCTCATTTAGTTTATTAAATCCTCAACAGTTGTATGTGATTTATCATCCGCTATCAAACACGTATTTTGATAAACTGATGTATAGTATGCGGACCAGATTTGGCACTAAGCTTTATGCAATGAAAGATACTATGAGAGAAATGATTAGAAACCGTCATGAAATTAACGCCACAGCTTTTATTGCCGATCAAACTCCATCTCCTGAAGGGGCCTATTGGACAACTTTTTTAAATCAAGATACGCCTGTTTTTTGGGGTACAGAAAAAATTGCGCAGAAATTAAATTACCCAGTACTTTATGCAACGGTTAATAGAAAAAAGAGAGGTTATTATGAGGTTAATGTTGAATATTTAGTGTACAATCCAAAAGACACAAAAGAGGGAGAGATTTCGGAATTACATACAAGAAAGTTGGAAAAAGATATTATTGCCCAACCAGAAATTTGGCTCTGGAGTCACCGAAGATGGAAATATAAAAGATTATCAACTAATACGAAATTAAATGGACACGCTTAAAACACCCATACTAACCTTAATATTGAGTGCGGTTTCTGCTGCCGCTCAAACCATATTAATATCTTTAGTAACATATAAAATTACTGATAGCTTTGATTTAGCAAGTTGCTTGTTATCATTTTTCATTTCGTTTATTATTAGTTTTATCATAATATATTTTTTATACAATAACATTATTTTCGGTAAAATTGATAAACTCTATCTCTTGGTAAAAGCCCAGCAGCCCAAAGAAATCCCAAACACTGAATTTCAATTAGATGAAATTGATGCCATTGATAGGCTAGAGGACGAGATAAAAAAATTAGCGCAAGAACGAAACAAAGAAGCCGAACAAAATAGGCACCTAGATAGTTATCGTAAAGAGTTTTTAGGTAATGTTTCTCACGAATTAAAAACTCCAATTTTTAATATACAAGGCTACGTATCAACCCTTATTGATGGAGGAATTAATGATCCTTCTATTAATGTTGAATACTTGAAACGCGCTGATAAAAGTGTGGATAGAATGATTCAAATAATAGATGATTTAGAAACAATATCTCAATTAGAAATTGGCACGTTGGAGTTAGACTTAGAAGTTTACGATATAGGACAACAAATTAAAGATATTATTGATGCTCTTGAATTTCAGGCAACAAAGCAGCAAATAAAGCTGCAACTAGCAAAAAAATATGACAAATCATTATTGGTGAAGGCTGATAAATTTAGAATTAGACAAGTTTTAGTGAATTTAATAACTAACAGTATTAAATACGGCAGCGAAAAAGGTAAGACGATTATTTCATTAAATTTGTTTAATGAGCAAGTTATTGTAGAAATTAAAGACAATGGAATTGGGATTGCCGAAAAGCATTTACCACGATTATTTGAACGTTTTTACCGAGTAGATAAAGGACGAAGCAGAGAGCAAGGTGGCACAGGATTAGGTTTAGCGATTGTAAAACATATAATTGAAGCTCATGGCGAAACAATTGATGTTTCGAGCGCAATTAATGAGGGCACCACTATTTCATTTACATTAAAGCGAAGTAACTAAATTGTTTACTTCGTAATAATTACTCGTCAATCTATAAGGATACATCAACCATCATAAATGTGGTAAATTATGCTCCACCGCCATGGCAGCTTTTGTATTTTTTACCACTTCCACATGGACAAGGATCGTTTCTACCTATTTTTTGTTCTACTCTTATAGGTTGTTGTTTTGGCTTTTGTGGTTCTGCTTGCTCTTGAGCATCTTCTTCACTGCGACTTTCAACTAATTTTTCTTTTGGTTTTTGCTGAATTGGCTCCTGCGTAAATTGCGCTTTTTGTAGTCGCGGATTTCGATTATTATTTTCTTCGATTGGCAAACCACCTTTCATTAAGAAAGAAATTATATCCTTACTTGTTTTAGCAATCATTTCTCTAAACAAATTAAAAGACTCCAATTTATAGACTACTAAAGGATCTTTTTGCTCTAGAGAAGCATTTTGAACGGATTGTTTTAAGTCGTCCATTTCTCGCAAATGCTCTTTCCAAGAATCATCAATCATTGCTAAAATAACCGTTTTTTCAAAAACAGATACTAACTCGCGACCATTAGTTTCAAATGATTTTTTTAAGTTAGCCATCACTTGTATAGCACGAATACCGTCTGTGAAAGGAGTGACAATATTTTCAAAATTATTATTCGGATTTTTATACACATCACTTACAACAGGTAAAACCATTTCTGCAATTTCAGCAGATTTTTTTCTGTAATGAAGTTCGGCGGTTTCAAATAAGCGTTGAATCAAATCATCTTCTTTTCCGTTTCTAAATTCTTTTTCATCAAATGGAGATTCAATACCAAAGTTTTTAAGGCACTCAAATGTAAATGCATCGTAATCTTTTAAAACTTGATATTCAGAAACAATACTTTCAGACACTTCGTAAATCATATTAGCAATATCAATGCTAATTCTATCTCCGTTCAAGGCATTGCGTCTGCGTTTATAAACAACATCACGCTGCGCATTCATTACATCATCATACTCAATTAAACGTTTACGAGTTCCAAAATGGTTTTCTTCTACTTTTTTCTGAGCACGTTCAATTGACTTAGAAATCATAGAATGTTGAATCACTTCTCCTTCTTGTAATCCCATTCTATCCATTAAACTAGCAATTCGCTCACTACCAAATAAACGCATTAAATTATCTTCGAGAGATACAAAAAACTGAGAACTTCCCGGATCTCCTTGACGACCAGCTCGACCACGTAACTGTCTGTCAACACGACGAGATTCGTGACGCTCTGTTCCAATAATAGCTAAACCACCGGCATCTTTAACGCCTGCACCTAATTTAATATCGGTACCACGACCCGCCATATTTGTAGCAATTGTAACCGTTCCTGCCTGACCGGCTTCGGCTACAATGTCGGCTTCTTTTTGATGAAGTTTAGCATTTAAAACGTTATGTTTAATTCCTCTTAACTTTAACATTCTACTTAGTAATTCAGAAATTTCAACACTAGTTGTACCAACTAATACCGGACGACCAGCGGAAACTAATTTGGCTGTTTCTTCAATTACGGCATTATATTTTTCACGCTTTGTTTTGTAAACTAAATCTTGCTCATCTTTACGCGAAATTGCTCTGTTAGTAGGAATAACTACTACGTCTAATTTATAAATATCCCAAAACTCGTTAGCCTCAGTTTCAGCTGTACCAGTCATACCAGCTAACTTATTGTACATACGGAAGTAATTCTGTAATGTAACAGTGGCATAAGTTTGAGTAGCAGCTTCAATTTTTACATTTTCTTTTGCCTCTAAAGCCTGGTGCAAGCCATCACTGTATCGTCTACCTTCCATAATACGACCAGTTTGCTCATCAACAATTTTAATTTGTCCTTCAGCAATTACATATTCCTGATCAATTTCAAATAAAGAATAAGCTTTTAATAATTGATTTACGGTATGAATACGCTCACTTTTAATACTAAAATCGCGCATTAATGATTCCTTTAATAATATTTTTTCTTTAGGATCGGCAAACGTTTTCTTTTCTAAATCTGCTATTTCTCCACCAACATTAGGAATTACAAAGAATTGAGGATCATTGGTTGTGCCTGTAATTAAATCAATTCCTTTTTCTGTCATATCTACAGAATTATTTTTTTCATCAATAACAAAAAATAAATCCACATCAATTTTATGCATTTCCTTTTGTTGGTCTTGCATATAATAGTTTTCTGTTTTTTGCTGTAAAGCTTTTACACCAGGCTCACTTAAAAACTTTATTAGGGCACCATTTTTAGGCAAACCTCTGTAAGCGCGTAATAATGGAATGCCGGCTTCTTTCTCATTTCCTTCTGCAAATAAACGTTTTGCATCAGTTAAACATAATTGAACAAATGATTTTTGAGCGGCTAATAATTTTTCTACACGAGGTTTAAATTCCATAAACTCGTGTATATCTCCTTTTGGAGTAGGACCAGAAATAATTAAAGGTGTACGGGCATCATCAATTAAAACTGAATCGACCTCATCTACAATAGCAAAATTATGTTTACGTTGAACTAAATCAGAAACTTCGCGGGACATGTTATCACGCAGATAATCAAAACCAAATTCGTTATTAGTTCCGTAGGTAATATCTGCCAAATAAGCTTGACGTCTATTTTCAGTGTTAGGCTCATGTTTGTCTATACAATCAACGCTTAAACCATGAAATTGAAATAATGGAGCATTCCATTCGCTATCACGTTTTGCTAAATAATTATTTACGGTTACAACGTGAACACCTCTACCTGATAATGAATTTAAGAAAACTGGTAACGTTGACACTAAGGTCTTACCTTCACCAGTTGCC
>JBIKOX010000184.1:0-5776 GCA_044357775.1 Bacteroidia bacterium
AAGTGCTTTTTAATTGTTCGTTAAAATCAACAAAGACTTCCGTTTCGATTGCATTAAAGTTATCTGTTGTGTAACTTTTTATAAAAGTACTATTTTTTAAATGATGTATTTTATGACATATTTTATATAGCGGCTCAATTATATGTGACGCAATAAAAATAGTTTTATTTTTATTGTTTAGTAATTCAATAATTATTTGGAGCGTTTTATTTGATTCAATATCCAGTCCATTGAAGGGTTCATCCAAAATAAATATTTTTTTATCTTGTTTTAATTGAGATATAATTAATATTTTTTTCTTCATACCAGTTGAATAACTATCAATAAATTCATTCAATGGTAAATCAAATATCTTAGCTAATTCAAACTCATCATAATTGATATTTGTTTTAGGAAATACAGATAAAAACTCTATTCCTGTTAATTTTGGGTAAAAGAATGATTCTGCATCTATGTATGCAATATCATTTTTTTTTATTTTTTGACCATTTAATTCTATTGTGCCTTTTTCTTGTGATATAAAGCCAGATAAAATATTAAAAAATGTTGTTTTGCCACACCCATTTAAGCCAACAATACCGTGAATTAAATTGACTTCAAAACTAATTTTGACGTTATTAAGCACTACTTTTTCATTATAACTAAACGATAGGTCGTTAATTTGTATCATCTAAATATGTTTTTAAGTTATTAATAGCTTCTCTCCTTGATTGAAAATAAAAAATTAGAGTCAAAGGTGATAAATAAGGGATAAATAAACCTAAAAACATAATCACTAATTTAATTTGCATACTGTTACCTTGCTTTTTATAGTGATAGTCTGAATATTTTAAAACAATTACTGCAGACGCCATCAATAAATTATAAACTAAAAAATAGAAATTAAACAAAAATAAATCAAAATCAAAAATGGTATTTATAATCAGTACAGGACCATTCAGTATGACAAGTTTCATAATTACTGAATTTGTTACGCCTGACAAAAATTGTTTGGGCGTTTTATTTGATGCTTGAATCATTTGAGCACTTTCATTTATTTCATAAAATGAAAACACAACAGTATTTACTATAAATAAAGCAAGCAAAGGAAAAAGTTTTAATGGACTTAGCACTATTGATACAAATATTAAGGGAACTAAAAAAAACAAATTCTTTCTGATTCCTGAAATAAAGATGTAATCGTTTTTGAAATGTTTAGTTAAAGACAAAAACTTAAATTGAATTTTATGTTGAGTGCCAATAAATGGAATTACAAAAACGAGTATATGCAAAACAAAAAAACTATACCAATACTCAGTAAATAGTGCAGTAATTGAAATAGGCATCAAAAATAATTGGTACTCGGCTATAATTTGTGTTTTTGGTGAATTAAAATGCTTCCTTACAAATGATAAGTCCCTTCTTTGTTTATGAAAACTATAAAATAAATAGGTAACTATTCCAATAGTATATATGCCAATTTGCTTTGGATGATTAAATGAAAAATAAGAAGCAAACGAAATTAAAGCCACAATTGGAAAAAATAAAAAACCTAGGTCTCTTTTAAACTGGTAAAATCTTATTTTTAGTAATTGCACTTTATGCTTGTAAATATGTCAAATGTAATTATTCTTCTGCTAAAGAAAGTGTTATTTTTTTTTATGCAGTTTGAATTTATAATTTTATCAAAATTCTATAATTCAACCACTTTATCTGCATAACGTAAAGCAGAATCTCGGTGACTAATAATAATTGATGTTTTATCTTTCATAATTGATTTTAGGTTATTTAAAATCAACTCTTCCGTTTCAACATCTACAGCAGATAAACAATCATCAAAAATTAATATTTGTGGTCTTGAAATAATTGCGCGTGCAATGGAGATACGTTGTTTTTGTCCACCCGATAAAGTAACGCCTCTTTCTCCAATTACGGTGTTAAACCCTTCAGGAAAGGCCATTATGTTTTCATACACACCAGCATCTTTGGCCGCCTCTATAATTTCGGATTCAGAGTATGTATGATTGGTTGAAAAAGCAATGTTGTTTCTGATGGTATCCGAAAACAAAAATACTTCTTGGGGCACGTAGCCAATAGTTTTCCTTAATTCAAATAAATCATATTTTTTTATTGGCTGTTTATCTATATTTATTTCGCCAGAAGTTGCGTCGTACATTCGGGTTAATAAGTTTGCTAAAGTAGATTTACCTGAACCTATTTGTCCTTTAATTCCAACAGTACTTCCTTTTTCAACTTTAAGATTTAAGTTTTTTAGCGCTTCAATTTTACTATCCGCATAAATAAAACCTACATTTTTAAATTCAATATTTCCTTCAATTTTTTGTTTTATTTGAGGTGTATTTATGATATTTGATTTAGTATTTAAAAATTCATTAATACGTGTTTGCGATGCTGATGCTCTTTGAATTAAAGATGTTACCCATCCTAAAGAGGCAAACGGCCAGGTTAATTTGTATACATATAAAATAAATTCGGTAATGTTACCTGGTTCAATTGTTTTATCCAACACTAAATGTCCGCCAAACCAAACAGTAGCAATAACACTTATGCCAATCATTAACACCAGTACCGGCTGAAAAAATGCTTCAATAATTGCCAGACTCAAATTTTGTTTTTTAAAATCAGTATTCAACCTTTCTAATTCGCTCACATAATGTTTTTCGCGTGCATAAGCTTTAATAACTCTAATGGCCGAAAAAGTTTCCTGTGCATGTGAAGTTAATTTTGATAAGCCTTGCTGAACAATTGTGCTGCGTTTATTAATTAAATCGGATACTTTATAAATAACAAATGATAATAGAGGCAATGGTGCAAAAACCAATAAAGTTAATTGCCAATTAATTTTAAGCATAAACACTAAAACAATTAGCACGGTTGCAAATGTATTTATTAAATACATGATGGCAGGCCCAGTATACATTCTCACTTTACCAATATCCTCACTAATACGATTCATTAAATCGCCAGTACTATTATTTTTATAAAATGAAGCGTCCAACGTTTGGTAATGCGAATACATTTCGTTTTTTTGATCAAATTCAATATGTCGACTCATTACAATAATTGTTTGTCGCATTAAAAACAAAAAGAAACCACTGGTTAAAGCTAAAGCTAGTAATGTGATTCCAAATAGTATAAATTGAGAAGTATTAACACTTGTTTGATTAGCTATTAAACTAACTATTTCGTTGGTGGCATTTCTAACAATAACACCTTGATAAATAGAAAATAAAGTAGATAGCACTACAAACGAAGCTCCCATTAATAAACGCCATTTGTACTTTAATAAATAAACGTTTATGGATTTAAGGGATTTCATTTATTTAGCACTAAGTATTTTAAGTTCGAGCAGAGTCTAAAACTAGGCAACCATCTCGACTTCGCTCGATGTGACAGAAAAGAATATTTTCTTAAAAATCGTTATTTAACTGATTTGTTGCTTTTTGCAAAATCTCAAAAGCATTTTCTGCCATTAAATTTTCCTTATCAAGCGTTGGATTAATTTCTACCATTTCAAAACATACAATTTTTTTAGAACGCATGATGTAGTAAATTAAATTTCCTGCTTCTTTTTCAGTAATACCATTAGGTACTGGAGTTCCGGTTCCGCTACTAATGCGGCTATCCATACTATCTACATCAAAGCTCACGTAAATAATATCACAATGATCTAAATAATTTAATGATTCAATAGCCACGCGTTCAACTGCTTTTTTACGAATTTCCTGCAAGTTAAATACGCGTACTTTATTTTTTTTAATTAAAAATTCTTCCTGAGGTTCAAAATCACGTAAAGCAATAAAAACAATATCATTAAAATTAATTTTAGGAGAAATTCCTCCTAAGCTCTTTAGTTTTTCCCAATATTCAACGGTTTCGTCGTCGGGTTTATTTTGTTGTCTTTCTTTATTATCTTCACCTAAAACGCAAGCGATTGGCATTCCGTGCATATTACCGCTTGGTGTTGTGTATGGAGTATGTAAATCAGCATGTGCATCAATCCAAATTATACCCAATCGTTTTTTTGGATAAGCCATTTTAATACCACTAATGGTACCAAGAGCAGAACTATGATCACCAGCCAATACAATTGGCACTTCTTCGTTTATTAAGGTTTTTTTTATTTCGGTTGCTAATCGTTCGTTCAGCGTGTAAATACCTTTTATACGTTTGGCATAATCATTAACCACAGGTTCAAGTAACAAATGATTTTCGTTTTGAACTTCAACAGATTTAAATTTTTTGAAAAAATTACTTCCAAAATCTAAGGCAGCTATTTTAATAGCATCAACGCCCATACTCGAACCACGAGTACCTGCTCCTATTTCACTTTTTACTTCAATTAATTTTATCGGCTTTATCATAATACTCTATTTTACAGAGTTGTAAAGATACAAATCATTAGTGAAATAGAGAATTATAAAACACCTTGTTTATTAGGTTATTTGCCTTTTAACCTTAGTTGAAATTTCGCTAATTAATTGCTTAGATAATGTGTTTAACGTTGGAATGTCAATAATTAATTGATTTAATGTATAATCCACAATAGATTGTTTTACCTCAAAATCAAAATCCCCATTAAAAACCAAAGCGTAAATTTTAAAATTATTTCTTTTTAAGCAATCAATAGATAGTAAGGTATGATTAATACAGCCTAAGTAATTGGAAATAACTAGTACAATTTCACAATCCATTTTTTTCGCAACATCTATAACATATTCATTTTTATTGATTGGCACTAATAAACCTCCAGCACCTTCTATAATTAAATGCTGAACATCGCTTCTCGACTCCGCTCGAAGTGACAAGCTAAGATTAATATATTGAGAATGTACTTTACTTAATTCAATAGTTACCCCATCTAATTTGGCAGCAAAATGTGGAGATAAAGGTTGTTTCAATAAATAGGTTTCTGGATGGATTACTGTTTTTGAATTTGAAATTAATGATGTAACTGTATCAGAATCTCTGCCTTCAATAGTTCCACTTTGTATGGGTTTCCAGTAATCAGCTTGTAATGCCTCTGTTAAAATAGCAGATACAACAGTTTTACCAACATTGGTTCCTATACCAGTAATAAATAAATTCATTAATTAAATAGTTCTAAATATTGCGCTTTAATTTCTTCTAAATTTAATTGATGATTAATATATGAAATACATGTTTTACTCATGGCATCAAATTCAGACTGATTTAAATTTAAAAGCATTCCTATTGCCTCAATAAATTTAGCTTTATCATTTAATGAAATATCAAAACCAGCATACTCATTTTGTAAATGCCGCCAAGGAGTTTGATCTGAAATAACTACTAAACGACCGTTTTTAAGCGCTTCAACAATAACATGCCCAAAATTTTCTGTTTGAGTTGGTAAAAACAAAGCATGATATTGATTCATTGTAGTACATATTTCTTCAGGTTTTAAAACTGATTTATAATTAAAAGAAATATTATTCGGTAATAATTTCGCATTATTTTCACAAATTAACCAATAGTCCTCATCCTCTTTTGGGCCATAAATATCAAAGATTATATTTCCGTATTTTACTTCCTGTAAAATATCTATTGCAAAATTTAAATTTTTAATATCAACTATTCTCGAAATAAAACACAGTCTTAATTGTCCTTTTTGTTTTTCAATTAATTTAATTTCGCCTGAGTTAGCAGGTAAATTTGAAACCTCAGTTAAATGAACATTTTCGCCTATTCTTTTTTTGATCTCTTTAGATTCTTGTTTAGAAGTTGATTGCCAGTGAATATTTTGAAATAATCCAGT
>JBIKOX010000031.1:0-20145 GCA_044357775.1 Bacteroidia bacterium
AGTTGCTATATGCAGTATTCAAGGCATCTTCCAAGTCTTCACCGGTTAATCTAACAACATCTTTATGCAAACTTATTTTCGGGAATTCATCTTTAAAATTAATAATGCATTCGCGCAAATGAGTAGCGTTTTTTAAAATTCCACTGGCATCTTCTTGTCTTGCTACTTGTTTTAATTCAATGTGTTTTATTTGTAAACTATAACTTGCTTTTAAGTAATCAATATTTAAAGCAGGACTTTCGTTGCTACCAATTGGCGGTAATTGAGCGGTATCTCCTACTAAAATAATTTTACAATTTGTGCCACTAAAAACATACTCTAACAAACTTTCTAATAAACTATGATAAATCGAATCTGACGATGGATTATCTAAACCAATCATCGAGGCTTCATCAACTACAAAAATGGTGTTGGTGTGTTTATTTTCGGCTAACGAAAAGGCTACACCGCCATCGTGCGTTGGTATTTTTATAAATATTTTTTTATGTATAGTTTGCGCGGGCTTTTTTGAATAGTTTGATAAAACTTTGGCGGCACGGCCTGTTGGAGCCAATAAAACACTTCGCCATTTAAATGATGGTAATGTTTTTGATAATGCTGCCACCATATTTGTTTTACCGGTGCCAGCATAACCTTTTATTACCAGAATTTCTCTTTCATTAGTATTAGAAATGAACTCCGATAATAAATTAATTAATGCTGATTGATCAGCAGTTGGTGTAAAATTTAAATAACTTAGAAAAGTAGCTGTGAAAGAACTTTTGTTAAAATAATTATTCAAAGCTATAATAAATTAAAAATCAAAACTAGGGCAACGGGCTACATTAAACCTCTCATTTTCATTCCCAAAAAGTGTTATTAAGGGCGTTAACCCTAACATAAATTCTACTGTTCGCGGTGCAGCAGCATTCAATTTATTTATACTATAATCATATGAAAATCCAGCAGTAATATTTTTTAATATTCTAATTTGAAAAATACCTGAAATAAAATCTTTATTTCGCACGCTTACCCCTGCTCCAACTCTCTTAAAATAATATGCCATCACATTTAATTCTACACTTGGTATATTTGTTAGCGACGAGTGTATATTAACAGCAGGAACTAATACCAAATCGTTAGTTAAATTGTATTTTTTTCCAAAAGATGCATAAATCTGTGGGACTAGTTTTGATTTATTTCCAATTTGCTTATTACCTTGCTCTTGCCTGTTTTTATAAAGTTGTTGCACAGATATGTCAAAAAAAGCTTTTTTGCTGTATATTCTCATACCTGGTATAAAATCAGGATATGCGAAAAAATACTTTGTGTATGTTAAATCATATATTGGATCTAAAGTTGAAATGACATTTCGATCTAGGGCTAAGTTTCTTACTCCACCAAAAACACCAAACGACATATTAATTTTCTTTGAAACTGGAAGATGTAATGTGTAGGATAAATAATAGGCCTCGTTACGAAATATTCCAACTTTTTCTTTCGATATATAAAGTCCCACATTATGCCATCTTTTATAACTTCTTTCAGGTTTAATTGTATAATTTAAGCTTAAAAAATTAGAGGTGGGCGCATTTTTAAATCCTACCCATTGTTGCCTTGTTCCAATAATTGTTTCAATATTGGAGTTTATATTTGTGCCCGCAGCTGCAGGATTATAGCCATACTTATTGAAAGTAAATTGCGAATATTGACCTGTTTGTTGGCAATACATTTTCATGCTACAAAATATTACTATGTAATATAAATACTTCATTATTTAATTATGCTAACAGCACCTTTAATAAAATTTTTTTTATCCGATTTTGATAGAAATACGACATAATAATAAGTTGCATCAGGCAACAGCAATCCTAAACTCTTACCATCCCATGATTTAAATTCATTTTCTTGACGATGTACTAATTGTCCCCAACGATTGTAAACAAATAATTCAAAATCTGGAAATTTTTCTATTCTACCAATCTCCCATGTGTCGTTAAAATCATCACCATTTGGAGTAAAATGATTTTCTGGAATTGGTTCACAAAGTATATTTACAATTGTGAAACTAATAGTAGTATCATTATTTTGACTATTTGTTACAATTACTGTATATGCCCCTGGTTCTAGCTCATTTATACTACTAGCAATTGATCCATTGCTCCAATTTACAGAATATGAAGCAGAGCTAGTTACCGAAACGTTAGCTTGAGCTAATTCGCATTCTCTTTCCACTTTAGTTAATGTAACACTAAAATTTTGAGCCATGAAAGTTGCATAACTTGCAATAAAAAGTATAACTGCGTAGAAATATTTTATCATTTACAAAATTGTTCCATTAATTCGTTAGCTGCTTCAATTCCTTTGCTTTTGGCTGAATTAAGCGTTACGCAAGCATTAATAGTATCTCCACTTTTAGAATAAGTATATGCTAGGGCAAAATAGGCTTCTGAAAATTGTTTATCAATTTCTATAGCTTTTTTATAATCAGAAATAGCAAGCGTATATTTTTCAGTCACCTCATACCAATAGCCTCTATTATAATATGCCATTACATAAGTAGGATTTAGTGCAATGCATTTATCCAAATCTTTTATTGCACTCTTATAGTCTTCTAGTAATCCTTTAGATAAAGCTCTGTTATAAAGAGCCTTTTCGTGACTAGGATTAACATCTATTACCTTATTGAAGTTTGAAATTGCATCTGGATAATTTTCTTTTTTAGCAAAAATCAACCCACGTAAAAAATACAACTCATAATAATTGGAATTTAATTGCTGTAACTGAGAAATAGAATTTGCGGCATCTTTTAATTGATTTAATTTAATTTGAGAATAAGCTTTTATATAAAGCATAGTGTCAAAATGTATCTCGGATGAATTCATTGAATTGATTTCATCAATAGTTAACTGATAATTTTTTGATTGAAATGTTTCCTTTACTTTTTGCCCACTAGTTTGACTAGTAGCTGTAAAAAAAACAAACACAAAAGAAATAATTATGTAATATAAATTTATTTTCACCTAATTTTTAATCTAAAACTCACTTAACCACAAAAAACGACTTTATTAGTTGTAATAGTACTAATTTTTTTCCACCCAATCTCCATGTTCTTTAATCAGAACTATCAGTTCATCAACAGCGTTATCACTAGGTACATTTTTCTTAACAACTTCTTTCCCTTTATACAAGGATATTTTCCCAACACCTACACCCACATATCCGTAATCTGCATCAGCCATTTCTCCTGGTCCATTTACAATACATCCCATGATACCAATTTTTATTCCTTTTAAATGATCAGTGCGCTCGCGAATTTTTTGTGTTGTTTCTTGTAAATCGAATAATGTTCTTCCGCAACTTGGGCAGCTAATGTATTCTGTTTTACTGATGCGTGTTCTGGTAGCTTGCAAAATGCCGAATGCTGTTGAATTGGTTACTTGAGGCGATGTACAATTTTGTTGTTTTAACCATACTCCATCTCCCAATCCATCAAGCAATAACGCGCCAACTTCTGCCGATGAACCTAATTGAAATTCTTGTTCTGTTATGTCTTTGTAATTTCTTTTTATAATAACAGGTAAATTAATACATTGCTCTGCTAAAGAAATAAATAATCTTCTTAACTCAGGCATAGCGTGAGGATTGAAAGTATCTACTATTAAAACAACGTTGCTTTTATTTATTATTTTATCGATAAATTCTTTATGTAAAACATCTTTTGTAACGGCAACAAAGTTTAAGTCAGGATGTGTTTTATTGCTTGTGAAAAACTCTTCGCCACAAAATAAAGGATATTGTCTCACTGGATGTTCAATCTCTTTCCATGTTTCCGAATTATAAATAATCCCTAACGTTCCTGGTGTTTCAAAATCAACAAAATTATTTCCTACATACACATAATCACAAGCTAAATCACTAATATTCCATTTATCTAACGGTACCGAATAGTTATAACCTACAGGAAATAATGTGGCTTGACTAATTGAATCTCTACTACTAAAGTCAGCTATAATGCGCGGAACGTTATGACCTCCAATATTATTTATTGAAATAGTTTCCCGTCTTTGATAATCATATGGATCATAAGATAAATTTATTTTACCATTTTCTGTTTTTAGGGATTCGATAGTTTGATATTTACTTAATTTTTCAGAACTGTACCTATCCACTAAAGCTTTGGCAACCGGAATTTCAAATTCAGGATCTTCGGTTAAAGAAACTCTTACTGTATCTCCTAATCCGTCCTCTAACAAAGCTCCAATTCCAACAGCGGATTTTATCCTTCCATCCTCACCATCCCCTGCCTCTGTAACGCCAAGGTGCAAAGGATAATTACGATTTGTTTCAATCATCTTTTGTACTAACAATCTGTATGCTTGCACCATCACTTGTGTGTTACTTGCCTTCATCGAAATAACAATATTATGGTAATTTAAATCTTCACAAATACGTAAAAATTCAAAAGCAGATTCTACCATTCCTAATGGTGTATCGCCATAACGGCTTAATATCCGATCACTCAATGAACCATGGTTGGTGCCAATTCGCATAGCAGTGCCGTATTCTTTACAAATCTTTACTAAAGGTGTAAATCGAACTCTTATTCTTTCTAATTCTTGTTCGTAAGCAGAATCTGTATAATCTATTTCTTCAAATTTTTTCTTATCAGCGTAATTACCCGGATTAACCCTTACTTTTTCAATAATACGAGCAGCATGTTCCGCAGCGTTTGGCGTAAAATGTATGTCAGCAACAAGTGGAGTGTTATATCCAGCTGCTACTAATTCTTTTTTTATAACTTCTAAATTTTTTGCTTCATTTATACTAGGTGCAGTTATTCGCACTAATTCACAACCAGCTTCAATCATTCTGATACTTTGAGCAACGGTTGCTTTAGTATCCATGGTATCAGTAGTTGTCATGCTTTGTAAACGAATTGGGTTGTTTCCGCCAATTCCAACATCGCCACATCTAACTTCACGAGTTAAGAAGCGTTTATATTCTGTTAAAGAGTTGCTATATGGTAGGTATAATTTCATGTCTTTTAAATTTTCCCGCAGATGTCGCGGATTTTGCAGATTTTTTTAATATTTATATTACTTTTTCTATTTTACAAGATCTCTGCGTTTATCTGTGAAATCTGCGGGAAATTATTGTTTAAAATATCTTATACAAAATAGGTTTACTTGGACTTGCATCATTTTCAAAACTAGCAATTTGTAAATTTAAAATAAATGTACCATCATTGACTTCATTTGCTACATAAATAAATTCGGTAATAGTTTTTTGAAATTGTGTATTGTTTGGATATTGCCAAAAAGCATGATGAGCTAATAACTTTCCTTCATCATTTTCTTTATCAATAGACGGCAAATCAACTAACAAATGTTGGACGCCAATTTCGTTTAAATAATGAATCGCTTCTTCTAAAATATAGGGAGGATTTGTATCAGAATACTGCATTGTTAGTTTATTTAATCCGTTTGATAATGATCTGATGACAATAGCTTCTGGATTCAAATTATTTAAAGCAAGCTCTAATTGTTTTTTTGTAAATACAAAATCACCATTTTCCAATTCTTTTGGCAATAGCGTTATCACTTCAGCCAAAAACATAAATTGCTTTAAGCAGTGATTAATGGTTACAAATTCTTTACTGATATGACCTACGCATTCAGTGTGTGTACCATTTCCATGTGGATTAAAAATTATATTCCTGAAATTAACTGAACCACCTTTACTTACATCACCTATCCAAGTGCCGTTTACAACTGGTTCTAACTTCATGGGTTCAACATACCAAGCGCTCGTGCAATTCTTATTGTCAGTTAATGGGATTGAAATATCTATTGGTTGAAATAAATCTATTTTATAATCTTTTCCTTTATGAAAAATAGTAGCAATCATTTTTAAATTTATTTCCGAAATATAAAAGTACTAACTTTTATGTTTTTGCTTTTGTAGTTTAAAAATACTTTTAACATTAAAAATGTTTATACTTTTACAAAAGACTTTTTTGATACTCAGCATAAAACTGCTTACCATCTATAATAAATCCGTATTTTTTTTGTAGAAATATACTTTTTAACAAAAAAACCTTGAAAAAGTTTGATTTTCAATAATTATCCTCTAACTTGGTCCCCTAGGTATTTATAACAATACTTAACAAAACTAAAAAATTTGAATTGATATGAAGAAAATTTTTAGCACTTTAACAATTGGTTTAGCTGCATTAGCTAGCGTTTCATTCGCTCAACAAGACCCGCAATTCACTCAGTTTATGCATAGTAAATTGATTTATAATCCGGGTTATGCTGGTACAAGCGAAGCCATTTGTACTAATGTTTTATACCGCCAGCAATGGGTAAATTTTCCTGGTGCACCAAGGACAGGGTTAATTAGCTTTGATATGCCGATTGGACAATTGCCAATTGCAATAGGATTAAATGTTATGAATGACCAAATAGGTTTTGATAAAACATTGTTTGCTCGTTTAGCTTTAGCTTATAATCGTCACATTGGTGCTGGCGTTTTAGGTATTGGTATTGATGGTGGTATTTTGCAAAAACAATTCAATGGTAATTGGATTGCTCCAGATGGCAATACGGTTGCTGACGCTTCTATTCCTGCTTATACAGGAGGCACTGTAACTACTTCAGGTTTAAATAAATTAAGTTATGATGTTGGTTTTGGAGCATTTTATTCCATTGCTAATAAAATGTATGTTGGTATCTCTTCTACGCATTTAGCTGCGCAAGATATCAAATCAAGTGGTAATGTTAAATTTGCATTGGCTCGTCACTATTATATTGTTGGGGGTTATACTTTTAATTTTGGTGAAGGTGGGATGCACGGCATTAACCCTAACGTTAAAATAAAATCTGATGCAGCATCAACACAGTTAGATGTGAATGTGACATATATATATAATCAAAAATTTTGGGCAGGTATTTCATACCGTATGCAGGATGCTATAGCTCCTATGTTAGGATATAAATGGAAAGGGGCGAAAATTGGATATTCTTACGATTTAACAACTTCTAAAATTAAAGGTTACAGTGCAGGTACGCACGAAATTATGTTAGGATATTGCTTTAATGTAAAGAAGCCTAAAAAAGTATCAAGTTACCAAAATGCAAGATTTTTAGATTAATTGTAACCTTTTTTAGAAAAAGAAAGTTTAAACCCCTTACAAACTTTAATTGTTAATAACGTGTTAATAAAAGATATTGTAACTAAGTTAAGGGATAAGGATTATAAACAACAAGAATGCAAAATGAATTAAATTGTTTCATTTAGCAAAAAACTAAACAAACGCACTATGAAAAAACTGATTGTATTAGCTTCGTTTATTGCTGTTGTTACTGGTTGTAACAAAAGTGCAGGAGAGTTAGTCGGAGCGCAAGGTAGAGAGCAATGGTTTCAGCCGGATCCATACGGTACCTTGTATATTCCTATGGGAAGTTATCATATGGGGCCAAGTGACGAGGAAATCACAATGGCACATACCGCAAAATCTAAAATGGTTTCGGTACAAGCATTTTATATTGATGATTCCGAAATTTCAAATAATGAGTATCGCCAATTTGTAAATTGGGTGCGTGATTCTATTGCTCGTAAACTACTAGCAAATGGTTCAGGGCCAGATGCTGAGGCATTTCAAATTTCACAAGAGGATTTCTTAGGAATGTGGCCAGTTTACAAAACAGATTTAAATTTGCAAGATCCTTATATTAATTGGGACGAAAAAATAAAATGGGATAGTGATGATGAAGATTATCGTACCGATTTACAACCACTTTATATGCCAGAAGGCGAGCGTTTTTATAACCGTAAAGAAATTGATGCTCGTAAGCTAAATTTTGAATACTATAGAATAGATATTCGTTTAGCGGCATCAAAATCAAATCGGTTTGTTCCTCAAAAATCACTAGATGTTCAAGACGCTGCTCATGAATATAAAAAAGCAGAATACATTAATGGTATTCATTTAAATGATGGAGTTGGTGGTGTTCCAGGACAAGCTTCAACTGCGGTTGGAGATCCTGCAAAAGATCCTAAAACATTGGGAACATACAACGTTGAAGATCAAGTATCTGTTGCGCAAGGAAATTATGTGCCTCGTGAAAGGAAAGGTGTTGATCGTTCGGTATTTATCTTGAAAGATGTTATTAATGTGTATCCAGATACATTAGCTTGGGTTCATGATTTTACTTATGCGTTTAACGAGCCAATGACTAACATGTATTTTTGGCATCCTGCTTATGATGATTATCCTGTTGTTGGGGTTACTTGGAAACAAGCTCGTGCATTTAGTATTTGGCGTTCTAATTTATTAAATAATTATTTAATTGGAAATGGAATGAGCATTGTGAATGATTTCCGTTTACCAACTGAATCTGAATGGGAATATGCAGCGCGTGGTGGTAACGATTTATCTCCGTATCCATGGGGAGGCCCTTATATTCGTAATGCAAGAGGATGTTTCTTAGGGAACTTTAAACCAATGCGTGGTTCTTATATTGATGATGGTGGATTCCACTCAGTTTATATTTACTCGTATAATCCAAATGATTATGGTTTATATTGTATGGCAGGAAACGTTTCGGAATGGACAAGTAATGCCTTTGATGAATCAGCTTACGATTTTGCTCATGACTTAAATCCAGACTACGTTTATGAAGCGCAAGATAAAGATGCAAATGTATTAAAACGTAAGGTTATTCGTGGTGGTTCATGGAAAGATGTAGGTTATTACCTTCAAGTTAGTGCTAGAACATACGAATATCAAGATACTGCTAAATGTTACATTGGTTTCCGAAATGTAATGACTTACTTAGGTCGTTCAAAAGGTGATGATATTGGCAGCTAAAAAACACAAACAACATAAACACACAAACACACAAAAATCCAAAACTAAACAAACACAACTATTATGAGCAAACTTCCTAAAGTAACCGGTTTTAAAAAGTATTTACACTTAGCATCATGTTTTGGTGCATCTATCGTAATTATCGGAGCCCTATTTAAAATTCAACATTGGCCAGGATCTGACATTGCAATTATTGCAGGTTTAGGTACTGAAGCCGTTTTATTTATTTTATTTGGTTTAGATATTCCACATGAAGAGTATGATTGGACATTAGCATATGCTGAATTAGGTGGTTTGGGTGGCCATGAAGAAGAAGAATTAAATAAAATTGAAAGTGGTACACCAATTTCAGCTCAATTAGATGCTATGTTAGCTGATGCTAAAATTGGTCCAGAATTAATTGAAAGTTTAGGCTCTGGAATGCGTTCTTTAAGCGATAGCGCTAACAAAATGGGTGATATTAGCAACGCAACACTTGCAACTAACGAATATGTTGACAGTGTTAAAAGTGCTTCAAAAAATGTTGGACATTTAGCTGACACATACATTAAAGCTGCTGATGCAATGGCTAATTTAGCCGAATCTAATGATGCGGGTGCTTCTATTGGTACTTCATTAAATAGTGTTTCTAAGAATTTATCTGCATTAAACGCTACTTATGAATTGCAATTACAAAGTTCTCGTAGTCAATTAGAAGCTACTGAAAAATTCTATGGAGGCTTAAATGAATTGATGAAAAACTTGAACGATTCAGTTGATGATACTAAAAAATACCGTCAAGAAATGTCTCAATTATCTACTAATTTAACAGCACTAAATACTATTTATGGTAATATGTTAGGTGCTATGAATTTTAATAAATAAATAAAACATTAGGTAGAATCATTAAAGTGAACTCTTTAATGATTCTACTAAAAAAATAACTAAGAACTTAAAAAAAATAGTATAGCATTATGGGAGGCGGTAAAGAAACACCAAGGCAAAAAATGATAGGTATGATGTACCTGGTACTAACAGCGCTTTTGGCAATGAACATATCAAAACAAGTACTTAAAGGATACATCGCAGTAAATGAGAGTATGGAGGCATCCAAGGAAAATTTAAAAGAAAACAACAACCGTATACTTGAAGCTTTTAAAGCTTCTATAGATGGTAATGCTGGAGCTAAACCCTATTACGAACAAGTATTAATTACTCGAAAGAGTATTCAGGAAACTTTTGACTATGTAGATAATTTAAAAGCGGAAGTTGCAAAGGTAACAGAGGGTTATAAGGATGTAAGAGGGGATACCTTGAATTTGAAGCATATGGAAAAAATGTCCGATTATGATTTGGCTACTAATATATTAGTAGGTAGTGATGCTGCAAAACCAAGAGATAAAAGCGAAAAATGGTCTGCCGGTGAATTAAGAGATAAATTAAATAAATTGAGCGATAAATTAATTGCTCAAATAGATAACATGCAAAAAACGGATGGAGTGCACCTAATAAAAGAGGATTACGATAATATCAAGAAAAAGTTTGTGTCATTTAAACCTGCTGATCCAAAGGAACAAGAAGAAGGGATAAAAATGTCTTGGGAAACAGCAAATTTTTATCACTTGCCTGAAGCAGCAATTATTACTACTTTAAATAAAACGCAAGCAGACTTAAGAAATTTAGAAGCTGAAATTATTCAAACGTTTTCAGGAGCTAGTGGTAAATTAGCTATTAAATTTGATGCCATAAAAGCAAGAGTTGTTGCCCCTTCCTCATATATTCAAGCTGGACAGCCTTATCAGGCAGATATTTTCCTAGCAGCATCTTCATCTAAATTAGGCGCAGGTGATATGGAAATTATCATTGGGGTTGACTCTGCAGCTGCGGCTGGTGGTGCTAAAGGTACTTTAGTGCCTTTAGTTGCTGGTGAAGGAAAATATTCTGTTGGTACAGGTGGAGAAGGTGATCAAACTTATAAAGGTGTAATAAAATATAAGAGCCCTGATGGTACTTTTAAATATTATCCATTTGAGCAGTCATATAAAGTAGCTAAGGCTGCAGCCTCAGTATCTGCAGATCAGATGAATGTATTTTATGCAGGTGTGCCTAATCCAGTAACTGCTGCTGCTGCTGGTATTTCTCCAGCAGATATTAGCGTTAGTGCAACCGGAGGAGGAGTAAAAGTTGCTCCAAAAGGAGCTGGTAAATATGAATTTACATTTACAACTACTGGTGATTGCATGGTTTCTGTTTCTGCAAAAACAAAAGATGGAGTTAAATCACAAGGACCTCCTATTAAATTCCGTGTAAAACCTTTACCAAGACCAGATATTAAGATTAGTGGAAAATTTGCTCCAAACGAATTAAAAAAATCTGAATTAGCTAACGTTGGTGGTTTAGGTGCTGGTGCCACAGGCTTCGATTTTCAAGCAAATTATGCAGTAGTTTCTTGGGAACTATTAGGTAAAGTAAAAGGTAAAACAATTTCAGCTCAGGGCAATGGTCCAGGTTTAAATGCCGATGGATTAGCTATAATGAAAGGAGCTGAAGTTGGATCTAAAGTTTATATTGACGCCCGAATTAAAGGTCCTGATGGAAAATTTAATCCTGCCGTAGTTGGTATTAAAGTTTTAAAATAAAGTATAAGTTTAATTTTTAAAATAGTTACGATGATACATTTAAAAAATATTTCATTTTCGGTGTTGTTCTTTTTTACATTTATATGTGTTAAAGGTCAACCTGGAGTATTTCAACCTGGTGATTATAGAGATGGAGTTTATGACAAATGGTCGAATATGAGTGGTGAAAACAGGCGATTAATTCCATATACTTATTTACGCGAAGGAGATGTAACTTGGGAAAAACGTGTTTGGAGAAGACTTGATTTGAGAGAAAAACAAAATCAACAATTGTATTATCCAATTACGATAGTCTCAAATAGAACTTCTTTATTGCAAGTCATCTTAAAATATGTTTTAGCTGGACAGATAGTTCCTTTTAAAGATGATGACTTTTTGGAACCGATAGAATTATCTGTAATCAGAAGTAAGGTGGTTTACCAGCCTACAGATTCTGTTCCCCGTCAAGACTACCTGCCTGATGGAACCGAAGTTACTATAAACGTTTTACCAGAAGCAGATTCTACTTGGCTTTTTGAAAATGCTCAATCTTTAGAATTAAAAGAAGATTGGTTTTTTGATAAACAAAAGTCTGTACTAGAGGTTAGAATTTTATCCTTAGGTATTAATTATTTGCCAAAAGGAAAAGAAGATGCAGGTGAAATGACTTTATTTTATGTTTATTTTCCTGCCTGCAGACCTTTCTTTGCAAAACATGAAGTGTATAATGCTAAAAATGACTCCGAACGTAGAACATTTGAAGATATTTTTTGGAAACGCCAATTTTCATCTGTGGCTTTTAAAGAATCCAATGTATATGATAGAACCGTTGATCGTTATGCTCAAGGCATAGATGCCCTTTTAGAAGCTGACCGTATTAAGGGCGATATTTTTAAATGGGAACATGATTTATGGCATTTCTAAATTTATAGAAATATTAATAAAAAAAACCTTTTACTCTTTAGTAGAAGGTTTTTTTTTAATAGGAATCATTTAACATGTGATACTCAATTAAATAGTTTATTTTTACACATAATATAATACTATGTCTGGAATTTATTTAGCATTTACTACTGTTAATATTGAAGAAAAACGTCATGATTTGTTCAATACGTTACTAAAGGCAAGCTTTCAGGTATATCCCTCCAATTTAGAATATGATAATGGGTTCTTTACTCATATTACTGAAGAAATTAATTCCGCATCTTGCTCAGTTCATATATTTGGATTAGACTACGGAAGTCTCCTGGAAGGGCAGTCAATTTCTTTAGCACACTATCAGTATAACGTTGCGCTAAATAAATTAAAAGAGAATAGTAATTATAAAATATTTATTTGGTTTCCTCATTCTATCAACGATATTAAAGATGAATTGCAACTACAATTTATTTCTGATATACGAAATAATATTACTCATGGTATAAACTTTAGTACTACAAGTTCTGCCATTCAACTAGTGGATGACTTGCGTATCAGTGTAAAGGTAGAATCAAAGCAAGAGTTTGATATTAAAGATACAGATGTGTTTTTAGTTTACAACCAATTAGATGATTTTGATGCAAATGAGGTAGCAGAAATGCTAAGTGATATTATACCAATTGAAAAATTAAATATAGTGCAAGATAGCGATATGGATTACTCTGAATTTTGTGCGCAGCAAATTGGTAAAAGTAAATTAGCAGTTATTTATTTTAAAGAATCATCAGACTGGGCTTTGCCATTTACTCAACAAATTTGGAAAAAAATAGGAGGAGCATCTTCGCACACACCAATATTACTTATTGGTGATGAAGACCCTGAAACAAATACCAATAAAAAATTTAAAGCACCTAAAGTAGTTTCGTTAATTGTGGCAGGAGAATTAATTCCGCTTGAAATAAAAGTACAATACGATAAAATAATTGAAGCAATTTCATAAAAAAATAAATTATTATGACAACAATAACATTGAGAAATAAACTTGCGGAGTATATACGTTTTGCAGACGAGAAAAAAATTAAGGCTATTTACACAATGGTTGAAGATGAAATTGAAGAAAAACATGATATCTGGACAAAGGAATTCACAAAAGAAATGGATAAAAGAATTAAACGATTTGAAGAGGGGAAAGATAAAGGAAAAGATAGTGAAATAGTTGTGAAAAATCTTTTAAAACTGGTAACTTCAAAGTAATGACCGAACGACAATTTAGCATCAAATTACTTCAACGGGCTGAGTTGGAATTACAGGAATCTGTTTTGTGGTATAAAAAAATCGATTTTGATTTAGCAATTAAGTTTATTGTGGAGCTAAATAATGTGTTTGAATATATAAAACAGAACCCTTTATTGTTTAAAAAAAATAAACATAAATATCATGAAGCGTTTTTAAAAACTTTTCCTTACATAGTAATTTATAAAATTTATTCAAAGGATAATTGTGTAGTTATTACTTCGGTTTTTCATACAAAAAGAAATCCTAAAAGTAAAAATATTAGCTAATAAAAGTGTTTATGCAAGAACAACTTATTTGTCCTTACCCAGGTTTACGTCCATTTAACGAAGACGAGTCTATTTTCTTTAAGGGAAGAGATGAACATATTGAACAAATTGTTACGCAGCTAGAAGCCAAAAAGTTTTTAATGCTTACCGGTGCATCAGGCGACGGAAAATCTTCATTGATATATGCAGGCGTTATTCCTAATGCAAGAGCGGGTTTTTTTAAAGCTAAATTTAATAATTGGATTGTTGCTGATTTTAGACCAGAGCGTGAACCGCTTACTAATATGGCAACTGCTATTAGCGAACAATTAAAAATAAATGATGTCCCGCGCATTGAAAAAGAATTGAGTTATGGCTTTTCTTCCTTAATAGATATTTATAAATCATCACCTTATTGGGTGGATCAGCAAAGTGAAACCTTTACACAATTAACTCTTGACGAACAAAAAAAAGCGAAACGCAAAGGTGCTAACCTATTAATTTTAGTAGATCAGTTTGAAGAATTTTTTACAAATCCAGAAAACTATCATAACGGCAAATGTTCCATTGAATCGCAAGCAGTCATCAATTCCTTATTAGAAACAACACGTTTAGCAATTGAGCAAGATGTGCCCATATATATTGTTTGCACCATGCGAAGCGATTATATTGGTCAGTGCGCCTCATTTAGAGGATTGCCGGAGTATATTGGTTACAGTCAGTTTTTTGTGCCGCGATTAAAGCGTAAAGAAATTTATCAGGTGATTGAAGAGCCAGCTCAACTCAACGGAAATAAAATTTCCAAGCGTTTAGTTGAAATGCTGATTAATGAAATGAATGACGGTATTGATCAATTACCAGTATTACAACATTCTTTAAATCAAATTTGGCAAAAAGCAAATAGCGGTCAAGTTGAAATGGATATTATTCATTTTGCTAAAATTAATGGGATTCCAAAAAATCAATTAACAGAAATAGATAGAATTGAATTTGAAACTTGGTTTAACATCATTCCTGAATTTAAAAAAGAATTTTTTACGCAATCTTCGTTAGGTGATGTATTAGATGCACATGCTAATGAGTTATTTGAAACTGCCAATAGTTTTTCGGAAACTATTACAGACCAAGACGCTAAATTAATTGTTGAAACAGCCTTTAAATGCTTAACAAAAATTGATGAATCTCGTGCAGTGCGTAACCGCATGACTTTAGAGGAAGTTACTCAAATAATTAATCAACCACATATTACAACTTCTATTGTTGCGCAAGTATTATATGTTTTTAGAGTGCAAGGAAATACATTTTTAAAACCATTTATTTTTGATGTCACTGCCGAAGCAAAGGAATTATCTGGTAATAGCGTGTTAGATATTACTCACGAAAGTTTAATACGTAATTGGAAAAAATTAACCGACTGGGCAAAATTAGAATATGATAATTTACTAACCTGGCAAGACTTTAATAAGCAATTACAGCGTTGGACTGATAGTAATAAATCATCCGATTATTTATTGCCAATTGGGCCACTTACTTTTTTTGAAAACTGGTTTAACACCGCTAAACCAAATAAATATTGGTTGGCACGTTATGATGAACGCGAAGTAAATCAAGAAAAAAAGTTACAAGATGCTGAAATTACATTAAACAATGCTAAACAATTTATTAAACGCAGCGCACGCCGTTTATTTATAAACCGAACAGTTATTAAATACGGAGCTGATAAAATTATTGCTGTATTTGGTATTTTATTAATGGTATTTGGTTGTACCTATTTTTATTTTGATTTTAGAAAAAAACAAAATGATTATGTGATTTCGGATTTGCAGGAAAAAAGCAAAGAACTTTTAAAATCTAAATATATAAGCAATAAGGAAAAAGCAGATTATATTTTAAAATCTGAAATGCTTAATACTGGTTCGTATGAATCTTTATTAAATTTATTTGAAAGCGATTCGGTAAAGAATGAAATTGTGCAAGAAATGCTCATTAAATGTTTACAATTTGAAAAAAATGAAGAGGAAAATGAGCCTGAAAATCCTCTAATTTCTATTTTTATAGAAAAACAAATTGATTATTTAAATCGAAATCGAACATTTTCTGATAACAAAAAATATGTAAATACAATTAATAATATTAATCTAGTAGTATATTCCCAAATTATTTTAAGAGACAATAACTACCAATTATCCCACAAAAAAATAAATAGTAAATACAAGCTTTTTTGTGATAATGCAAAAGAGTCTTTCGAGAAATTATTACTTGACACAGCTTTATTGAGAAGCACAGATATTAATCAGTTTAATAAATTACTTCAAATTATTCCTGAATTGGTTAATTATGATAAAAATGAAATAGCTATTTTTATTGAAAAGTTAACTCCATTCAATGCTAATTCAAATAGTTTATTTAAAATTTTATATCCAAAAAATAAATCGGTTCAAGCTTTTTACAATGAAAAAATTACCCATAATTCCGGTTACTTTCAAATTGCTAATTTGTATGCTTTAGTATCTGATTTTGACAATTTAAATAGAGCTTTTGATTCTATAGTTTCAAATAACACAAACTTTCTAACTATTTCTCGTGGAGGTTATTCATATAACAGAATTCTTTATAGTTTGCTACTTTCAAATTCATTGAGTTCTGAAAAAGGAATAGAATTTATGAAAAGTATTGAATTAAAAATTACAAACAAAAAATCATTTACAATTGAACAATTATTAGCAGATAAAATTTCCTCAAACTCAAATAATGTTGGTCCTTATTCTTTATCAAATATATTTAACAAGGAAGTTGATGCGTTTCGATTCTCAGTCATAATTGATAAGATTTCTGTAAAACATAGAATTGATTATATTGATTTTGTCATTTCAAAAACAATTGAAGATTATAAATTAGATATAAATTCAAAAAATTTCACAGTCGCATTGCTACTTAAAACAAAAGCTAATTGCTATAATTTTAGTAATGATGTTGATTATATTAAAATCACTGAGGTACTAAATTTGGCTTATCAGTATTATGGTAAAATCAATGATGCTTATAAAAATAGTGAAATTAACATTGGCGGAGAAAATGGGGAACTAAAATTATTTAAAAGATCAGTATTATTTTTATACCCTGGAAATATTGAATTAACCGATTCATATAACATGTTTAACATTTATAATTCAGGTTATGATAAAAGTTACTTGATAAATTTTATTTCAAAAAATAAATCTATTCTTGATAATTTTTTTCTTAATAATAATGGTTTTGAAATATTGAATAGATTTATGAAGAATTACTCGAACATTGTTCTTTATAATGCAAATAAATCTAATCGCTATAATTTTGATTTTATAGAGACTCTTAATAAATCCGATTTCAAAAAAGAATCGTTTGATGAAGATTATGCTAATTGTGTATTAGGCTTGTACTATTATAAAAAAGGAAATGAAGTTAAATCCAAAGAATATCTTAATAAAGTTAGCATGAATAAAGTTTTTTCAAAAGAAACCTTTGATGGAGAGGATAAATGGACTTATACTAAATTAGCAGAGGAATGTGCTTTATATTATGCAACAATCTCCATTGGGGATACATCTACCATAAACACAAATAAATTAAAATTTTATTCAACTCTTAGTAATTTACCTTTTGAGTATTTAAAAAGAAATACTCTTATTAACACTATTGATAGTTTGATGGGTAGAAACATGGATCAATTTGCAATAGAGTTGACAGATACTTTATTGAATGTTTACGTTAACAAAAATCCAAAATTCGGAAATAGTTTTTTTAAAATATTGGGCAGATATGCTACCATAAATTCTAGCAGGATTGCGATGAATTTATTAAAAGATAAGAACGATAAAATTAAACCCGCCTGTCTTAATTATTTTATTAATGGATTGTTGCAAACTAATAGATATTACGAGGCAACTACTTTTATACCGGATTATGTTTCATCTTCAAATCAATTAAAATTTTATACATCTTTTATTAAAAATGAAGCACGAAAAAAAACAAAAAATTATAAAGGTTGGGGTAATCTTGATGAGGAAAATAATTGGACAGATGAACCTTTTGAAAGTAGTGATTCAGAGCGTGAAGGTAATTTTTTTATTTTTTAATTCCTAAGTAGTTTATTTATTATGAAACCAATAACACGTATACGAATTGTTTTATTTGCCTTAATGATTTTTGGATCATTTGCAAACTTTGCTTTAAATGAGTGGGGTATTACATTAATTATTTGGTGTGAGATTTTAATGGCCGCATCATTTTTAGGAGAAATAATAGTTTCTGTAATTAAAAATATAAAAATAAACTACAGAAAAAAACTATGTATCCTCATGCTGTCATTAATATGTGCAATATTGTTCTTTGTTTTTTTAATAACCACACTGGTATTAATAAGCAAAGAAGTTTCGGATATATTCCCAAAAATGTTGGGTAGCTCATTTTTAGGTTTAATTTTAATCATAATTATAGAAGCTTTATATGATTTTTTCAAAAAAATAGAAAACCAAGGCAATTATGAATCATTTTTCTTATTTATTTTGTTTTTAGCTTTAATTTTTAAAAATAATTCTTGGCGAGGAACAGATATCATGTTTATTTTCAGTATTTTATTTTTAGTACCCTACTTTATTACCACCACCTTTAAATTTTTTAAAGCTAATTATAAATTTGGTAAAGCATTAGTTATTGTTTTAACCATTGGCAGTATTGCTACAGTTCTTTTAGGTTTAACTTTTATGATGAAAACAATGCATTGGCCATTTGCAAATTTTTTCTTTTATACGGTTACAGGAATGACCTTGGTTATGATTGGTGGTGCCATTAAGTGGAAATATGTTTTTAACGGCACTAAAATAAATATAGTGCAAGGTTTACGACTTTTTAAAACCAATATTATATTATTATTTTTTATGCTATTTGTATTTATGAGTTATAAATATTTTGCTATTGTAAAATTAGCTCCTGATTTTTATTCTGCAGATTATCCCGAAAGTTATTACAATTACAGGAATATTAATAAATGGGATAAAGCAATCGAAATAAGAGATGCTTATGGTAATTTCGTTCAGAAAGCTGAAGAAAATGGTTTTATAAAATAAGTTGGTGAGTACTTCTATTATCATACTAATTTCATTTTTATTAATTGTGGTTGCCACTGTTTGCGTCTATTATTTTAGTAGAGCAAAATATAATTCCACAATCAATACTCTTATTTCAGAAAAAAACAAAATTCAACATTCTTTAAGTGAATTAAAATTATCAATGCCTTCTGCTCAAGATAGCGAGCAAGCCGCGCTTGAAAAGAAAAAAATGGAAGAGAAAAATCGTAAGCTTTGGGCCATGAGTGAAACGGTGCATAAAGAACGTAAAAAAGTAGATGAACAAAACGAAACACTAGTCACTGAAAAAGAAAAACTAGAAGTTGATAAAAAAAAGTTAGATGAAAAAGTTAAAAAACTATGGGCGCAAAGTGTTTCTATTCATAAAGAAAAAGAACGGATTAATGAGTTAAAACTTGAAATAGAACACAAGCATCAGGAAATTTTAGATAGTGTAAATTACGCCAAACGTATACAACGCGCTTTACTAGCAAGTAAAAAAATGCTGAATGATTATTTGCCAGAGCATTTTGTTTTGTTTCAACCAAAAGACATTGTAAGTGGAGATTTTTATTGGGCAAGTGCCTTGCGTAATAATCAATTTTCGGTTATTGCAGCAGATAGCACTGGTCATGGTGTGCCAGGTGCTATTATGAGTATTTTAAATATTTCATGTTTAAGCGAAGCAATCAATGCTCAACAATTACTATTGCCAAACCAAATTTTAGATTACACTCGCCAACGTATTATGGAACACATGGCCAATGATGGAAGCGAGGAAGGCGGCAAAGATGGAATGGATGCTGTGATTTGTAATTTTGATTTCACTAGCAATGTACTACAATTTGCCGCAGCCAATAATCCATTATGGCTCATTCGAAACAATGAACTGATAGAATATAAACCTGATAAAATGCCTGTTGGTAAGGCAATGGGAGATATTAAACCATTTACATTACAAGAAATTCAATTACAAAAAAATGATTTAGTCATTATGCTAACTGATGGATATGCTGATCAATTTGGCGGAGAGCGTGGCAAAAAATTCATGTACAAACCCCTAAAAGAACTATTGGTAAACATTAATAATGCACCTTTAATAGATATCAAACAAAATTTAGTTGACACTT
>JBIKOX010000032.1:0-20069 GCA_044357775.1 Bacteroidia bacterium
AGCAGGTGTTGATGGAATAGTTGCAGAAGGATTTGAGGCAGGCGGACATAATGGAAGAGAAGAAACTACTACTTTAGTTTTATTACCACTTATTAAAAAATCAATTACTATTCCGTTAATTGCAGCTGGCGGAATTAGTTCTGGAAAGGCTATTGCCGCCGCGTTTGCATTAGGAGCAAATGGTGTTCAAATTGGAAGTCGATTTGTTTGTTCAAATGAATCGTCGGCTCATATTAATTTTAAAAATGCTATTATTGATTCAAAAGAAGGAGATACTCAGTTATCTTTAAAACAATTAACTCCTGTAAGATTATTAAAAAACTCCTTTTATAACAAAGTAACTGAACTTGAAAAAAAATGCGCTACAATTGAAGAGTTAGCTGCCCTGTTAGGTCGTGGAAGAGCAAAAAAAGGAATGTTTGAAGGAGATTTGACTGAAGGAGAATTAGAAATTGGACAAGTATCAGGAGGGATGGACAAAATACAATCCGTTCAAGAAATATTTGACGAATTAATTACAGAATATAACGAAACGCTAAAATCATTAGAAAATAATTATTTCTAAATTTTTTATACCCACAAGATTAGTCTTTACTATAATTTCGTAGCTATACGTGCTGATTTCTCAATTAATCCTATTCTTTAGCAAAACAATCAAAATATAAAGAAAAACAAATTTCCTAATTTTATAAACTAGGTCTTCATTAACTTAATGTAAAGCGTTTCGACATTTCCTAACTTGACATGAAGTTTAATGAAAATGATAAATAATCAGTATTTTTGAGTTAGAATAAGCCAATATGTCAATCAAAGTAAATAACATCACAAAAATATACAGTGCACAAAAAGCATTAAACAATGTTTCTTTTGAAATTGGTACCAACGAAATTGTAGGATTTTTAGGTCCAAATGGTGCAGGAAAAAGTACCATGATGAAAATTCTTACTTGTTATATTCCACCAACCGAAGGATTTGCAACCGTTTGTGGATTTAACACCAATGATCAAAGTATTGAAGTAAGAAAACAGGTAGGATATTTGCCAGAGCACAATCCATTGTATTTGGACATGTACGTAAAAGAATTTTTACAATTTATTGGTGGATTATATAAAATTAAAAATCCCAATGAACGCGTTAAAGAAATGATTGAAGCCACTGGTTTGCAGGCAGAGCAAAATAAAAAAATTGGAGCATTATCAAAAGGATACCGACAACGTGTTGGTTTAGCACAAGCCATGATTCATGACCCTAAAGTATTAATTATGGATGAGCCAACTACTGGTTTAGACCCAAATCAATTAGAAGAGATTCGCAGCCTAATTAAAAAATTAGGTAAACAAAAAACAGTAATGCTTAGCACTCATATTATGCAAGAAGTAGAAGCTGTTTGTGATAGAGTTATAATTATTAATAAAGGTGAAATTGTAGCTAACGATACCACACAAACGCTGCAACAAAATACAACTAGACAAATTATTACAGTTGAATTTGATAAAGACGTTTCTGTTGATACCCTAATAGGAATTAACGGTGTAGAAGATGCCATTTTAATTGAGGGGAAAACTTGGAAAATAATTTCTGATGTAGAAAAAGATGTTCGTAAGGAATTATTTAATTATGCTGTCAAACATACTATTGGAATATTGACTCTTAATAAAGAAGAACAAAGATTAGAAGATGTTTTTAAAGCATTGACTAAAAAATAAATGCAAAATAAAAATTACAACATTTATTCTGCTGGTAAATTTATTACCACAAATCATATTCTTGAAGTAGTAAATCCGTTTGATCAATCCTTAGTAGCAACAACCTACTTGGCTGATGAAACTATTTTGAACGAAGCTATTAATGCAGCTTTAATTATAAAAGAAGAACTAAGTAATTTATCTTCACAAAAAAAACAGGATATACTGCAGCAAATTTCTAACGAGATTTATGACAATAGAGATTATTTAGCAAACATATTAAGTTTAGAAAGTGCGAAGCCATTAAAATATGCCTTAGCAGAAATAGATCGTTCGGCACACACTTTTTTAATTGCATCTGAAGAAAGTAAAAAAATCTTAACAGAAACAGTAGTGTTAGAACGAATTTTTGGTGCAGAAAAAAGAGAAGGTATTGTTCATTATTTTCCTATTGGGCTAATTGCTGGGGTTGCTCCATTTAATTTTCCGCTTAATTTAGCGGTACATAAAATTGCACCTGCTATTGCAAGTGGCTGTCCTATTATTTTAAAACCAGCAAGTCGCACACCATTATCTTGTTTAGAATTAGCAAAGATTATTGACCAAACAGATTTGCCAAAAGGAGCAGTTTCTATTTTACCAATGGATAGAGAAACTGGTAATTTGTTAGTAACCGATGAACGTTTTAAATTATTAAGTTTTACGGGTTCACCGGCTGTTGGTTGGGAAATGAAAAGCCAAAGCGGCAAAAAGAAAGTGATTTTAGAATTAGGCGGAAATGCTGCCACTATTATTGCTCCGAGTGCAGATTTAAAAGATGCAATACCTAAATCAGTAATGGGAGCATTTGCTTATAGCGGACAAATTTGTATACATGCACAACGTTTTATAATTCATTCGTCAATCTACCAAAATTTTATTGATGAATTAAAAATAGCAACTCTAACTTTACAATACGGCAATCCATTAGATGAAACAACCGATATTTCAAATATGATTGATGAGGCAAATGCGATTCGTGTAGAAGGTTGGATTAATGAAGCTATTCAACAAGGAGCAAAATTAATTTGTGGTGGAAAAAGGATTGGAAGTTATGTTGAACCAACCATATTAACTCAATGTAATAATACTATGAAAGTTTATGCTGAAGAAATATTTGGTCCAGTAATTTGTATTAACTCATACGAAACGATTGATGATGCTATACAGCAAGCTAACAATACAAAATTTGGACTGCAATGTGGTGTATTTACAAATGATCAAGTAGAATTAGATAAGTGCTTTAAACAATTAGAAGTAGGTGGCGTTATCCACAACCACGTCCCTACTCTTCGGTACGATCAAATGCCGTATGGCGGAATTAAAGATAGCGGACTTGGCAGAGAAGGTGTTAAATATGCAATGCTGGACATGTTAGAATCAAAAATATTAGTAAAATAAATAGGATTAAAGTTTTCAGTTATTGGTAGTTTGAATTCAAACTACCAACAAAACCAAAAATCAAGCAACAAACAACTTAACTCAAACAACTACATAAAATGGAATACAGAAGACTCGGAAAATCAGGATTACAGGTAAGCATTTTATCATTTGGATCGTGGATTACATTTGGAAAACAAATTGAAAATAACACAGCAGATGAACTATTAACTATTGCATATGACTCTGGTGTTAACTTTTTTGATAATGCCGAAATTTATGCGCGTGGCAAATCAGAAGAAGTTATGGGCTTAATATTAAAGAAAAAAAATTGGGTTCGCAGTTCCTATTGTGTCAGTAGTAAAGTTTACTTTGGTTTCGAGGAAGGAAAGCCAAACCAAACAGGTCTTTCTCGAAAGCATATTATTGAAGGTTGTCACTCGGCATTAAAACGCTTACAGGTTGATTATATTGATTTGTTTTTTTGTCACCGACCAGATAAAAATACACCTATTGAAGAAACTGTTTGGGCAATGAATACATTAATTCAACAAGGTAAAATTTTATATTGGGGCACCAGCGAATGGGCAAATGATGAAATTATGGCCGCCTTTGTGTTTGCTGAAAGAAACAGATTGATTGGACCAACAATGGAACAACCTCAATACAATATGTTTGAAAGAACAAAACTAGAAAAAGATTATCTATTACTTTTTAAAGATTTTGGATTGGGTACTACTATCTGGAGTCCTTTAGCATCAGGTTTGTTATCTGGTAAATATAACAATGGCGTTCCTGAAGATAATCGTTTGCATATTGAAGGTATGGATTGGTTAAAAGAAAGAACTTTAGGCGAAGAATCTAAAATAGAGAAAACTAAGAAATTAACGCTACTTGCTAATGAAGTAGGAACATCAGTTGCAAAATTATCTATTGCTTGGACGATAAAAAATCCAAATGTTAGTACTGCTATTTTAGGCGCTTCAAAAAAAGAACAACTTATTGAAAATTTAAAAGCTTTGGATGTTGTTCCATTAATTACAAATGAAGTGTCTGAAAAAATTGAATTGATTTTAAATAATAAACCTATTCAAGCGGCATTTTAAAACAAAAGTAAATTAGTTCTGTTGTGCCAAACCTAATCCAGCTTCTCATCGAACAAACATAAAATGAACAAACCCTTTTCAGATTTAAAAGTGCTTGAATTAGCAAGCGTATTAGCTGGTCCATCAGTTGGATTGTTTTTTGCTGAATTGGGCGCAACCGTTATTAAAATTGAAAATCCAAAAACCGGTGGAGACATTACAAGAAGTTGGAAATTACAATCAGAAGCTGCTGATGGTAAAACCAGTGCTTACTACTGGAGCATAAACTCACATAAGGAAATTTTATTTTTAGATTTAACGCTACGAAAAGATTTACAAAATTTTTATAATTTAATTAAGACTGCGGATATATTAATCACGAATTTTAAATTAGGCGATGATTTAAAATTAAAAGTAGATTATGATTTTTTAAAAACACTCAATCCAACATTAATTTACGCATCAATTAACGGATTTGGAGCCAATAGTCCAAGAACTGCTTACGACTTAATTTTGCAAGCCGAAAGTGGTTTTATGTTTATGAATGGAGAAAAAAATGCAAGTCCATTAAAAATGCCGGTTGCATTAATTGATATTCTTGCAGGACACCAATTAAAAGAAGCTATATTGATTGCACTTTTAAATAAACACAAAACAAAGCTTGGTTCACATGTTTCAGTTTCCTTATTTGATACAGCTATTGCATCGCTAGCTAATCAAGCAACAAGTTGGCTAATTGCTAATCACTTGCCAACAGCACAAGGCTCTTTACATCCCAATATTGCGCCATACGGAGAAATATTCATTTCAAAAGATAACCATCAAATTACATTTGCTATAGGCAGCGACAAGCAATTTATCCAATTGTGCGAAATTCTAAATCTTCAAGTTATTCCTGAATACAATACTAACCAATTACGCGTTGAAAATCGTTTTTCTTTATTTGATCTTTTAAATGAAAAAATAAAACAATTAGATTTTGAAACTCTATTTAATAATTGTCTAAAACACGATATTCCAATTGGTAAAATAAGAAATCTGAAAGAAGTATTTGACTTACCTGAAGCGCAGCAATTAATTTCGAGTTTTGATTATCAAAAAAATATCATTCCTTCAGTAAAGTCCATTGCGTTTACTATTAAATAAAAAAAGCACCAACTGTTAAGTTGATGCTTTTACTGAAAAAAATAATTTACTCAACAATTAGTTTTTTAGAGATACGCTGATTATCAAAATCAATATTAATAACATAAATACCAGCTGCTAAAGTTTCATTTTTATTAATTAAATGAATAATTCGTCCTTGGTTATCTCCTGTTTTGGAAGTCTCTTCAAATACTCTACCCATCATATCAACTAAACTAATTTTAGCAGTTTTATTTTCGGGAATATAAAAATCAATAGTTGAACTTGAATGTGTGGGATTTGGATAAATAGATAAACCAATTGATTTCTCGATTTCTGTAATTCCAGTTACGATATTTCCTGTGATATTAATTTGATCTAAATAAATATTATTAGACCTACCAACATTTTCATCACTTCTAAAGGCAAAACGGAACATAACACTTGGCTTATTATTTAATGCAGAAAACAAAGTACTAGCTAAATTTTTATAAACCCACTGTGATGCTGTAGGAACAAACGCAGTAGTTGTGGTTCCGCCAGATGCTGCAGCCATTGCTGATGCTACTGTAACACCATTCGAAAAACCTACTACATTTATCCACGTACCACCGCAATCTAATGAATATTGAATTTTAAATGTATCTGCTTGTGCTGCTAAACGCTTTGCATATGCGTAATAATAAGACATTGATATGGAATTTGTATTACTAAAATCAAATACGGAGGTTTTAAAATAATCTAAATGACCTGGTGTGCTTGTCACGCTTGCATTATTAATATAAATACTTTTTGTTGTAGAGTTTGCGCCATTTGTTGCATTTTGAACCCAAGTTACAGAACCAGTATTACCATTTACAACTGAAATACTAGAAGGTAATGTTGCTCCATCAAAACTAAATATACTTGGTGCAGGTAAACCACCAAAGCCATTTACAACATTTACATAGGATGTTTTATTCATGGTATTAGACCCTGTAGGATTAGTGGCAGTTAAACTTACAGAATATGTTCCCGGCGTTGCATATGAAACAACTTGAGATGTTGCAGTGGATGTTGCAGGATTACCTCCTTGAAAATTCCAAACTAAACCACCTGTTGTTGCTCCTAGTTGACTATAACTTGTGTAATTAAAAGTTCCACCAGCACAAACAGCTAACTTATTTGCAGAAAAATCGGCAAGAGGTGTACATGTATAACTCCCGTTTAAACCGGTTGCTGTTAAATTTGTAGATGACCATAAATTATTTCTACCACCAGTAGTGCTAACTAAAGCACTTCTCATTTTAGTAACTTGTCCTTGAGAAAACATTCTAGGGCAAGAAGAATAATCCATAAAGTTTTCCATATTTTCAGCAGCAGTGCATCCAGTATAAGGACCAGCATTATTACCAGGACAAGTGCTAAAATAACCTTTTGTAACAGGAGTATCCGTTACACCATCATCTCCACAAACAGTAAACCAATGTCCCATTTCATGACTTAAAGAACGGGCACCTAATCCAGTTAAAAAATCATATCTATACACAATAGCGTCCTGAGAAGCATTTGTTCCCCAAGTACCAGGTAAATAAGTGTAACCAACTACTATTCCACCAGTTGGAGGACAAGGCGACGTTGCACTTTCAATACACTTAACGATATATATATTTAAATATTTATTAGTTGGCCATCTATTTGTTCCATTTCCTGAATACGCATAAGCAGCCGTATTAGATTGGCTCCAGTTTGTATTAGCATCATAATGACGAATAATCCCATTTGTGCATTTACCCAGTGGATCTTTTTTTGCTAACACTAATTGTATTTCTGAATCAACATAAAGCGATGAAAAATTTGAATTTATAGAACCAATATCTGTGCCTAATTTACGGAAATCATTGTTTACCTGAGCTATTGCTGCAGTAACTGATGCATCAGAAATGTTTTCAGAACCATTTTGATGTAATATATGAAATACTACCGGAATGGTATAAATAGGAACAGCTCCAACTTTTTGACTTGCTTGATTAAGTATTTCTTGGCGGTACTCATTTTCTAACTGAGATTGAACTAAGTTATAACGCAGCTTCGCATTTGGGTCTTTATCAAAAACTTCATCCATTGCTGCATAAGTGTTACAAGGAATTGGATATAAACCTCCCTTTTTTTGCTGCTCTTGAGCTGTAGAATTAGCAAACATTACTGCTATTCCAAATAGAGTTAAAAATTGTTTTTTCATCAGTTGTACTAAATAAATTAATATAGTTAAAGTTAAAATTTATAATTAAAAATCAAATAATAAAGGCCCTACTAATTTTTTGAATTCAAATCTCTTTGATTCAGAGCCATCATTTGTTTCATTGTTTTATCCATTCCTTCCACACTTCCATCTAAAAAAATCACATTTCCTTTTCCTTCTTGAGCAAAGTTTTTAACGGCTTCAGTCCACATACTAAAAAGAATTAATGATGAATCCAACTTTGCCTCTTCCATCTCTTTTGCAGCACCTGCCATACCCTTGGCAACTTCCTGACGAAATAATGCTATTCCCTCACCTTTTAACTGAGAAGCATCTTTTTCGGCCTGAGCTGAAATTTTAATAAAATTACCTTCAGCTTCAGCTGCTTTGGTACGAGTAATTAATAATGCTTGGCCTTCATTTTCGGCAGCAGCTTTTAAATTATTACTAGCTACCACCTTTGCCATTGAACGCATTACTTCTTCATCAAACGTAATGTCATTTAATTGCAAATCAAGTAAGTGGTAGCCCCACTCTTCTAACATTACATCTAATTGCTCTTTGACTGCTTCTACAATATCTCTTCTTAGTGATAATACTTCCGATTGCTTTTTTGTAGCGACAAACGCCCTAACAGAACCCTCAATAGAACGAACCAAAGCTTGCATTAAATTTTTATCATCTACAAATTTAAAGGCTACATTTTTTATAGATTCTTCTTGTTGGTTAACCACAGCGTACAATAACATTGCTGTAAAATTAACATTAGCCTGATCTATTGTAACAGCTTGAAATCCTAATTCAGCACTGCGGTTTTGAATAGATATTTTACGATACACTTTTTCGATAAAAGGAATTTTCATACTTAATCCAGGGGTTAATATTCTTCTGTACTTACCAAATACAGTAATAACAGCTACAGTGCCTTGCTGAACAGTTACAAAAGATAAAAAGATTAATAAAAATAAAGTTGCTAAAAATAAAATGAGGAATGTCATAGTTCAATTATTAATTTGTTTTTGTAAATTTAAGCATCCAAAACAAAAAACAAAATATTTTTTTATGAGCGGTATTAACTCATCGGTAATAGGAATATTTTTTTGTTTTTGCTTCAATCTTTGTTTCTCGCAAAATGATACTACTAAATTTCAAACTCCCGAAGTTGACATTTATAAATCGGCCTGTAAATTATTAGATTCCGCTAAATATGGCGATGCTATATCTTTACTAAAAAAAGCTATAAAAATAAAACCAGAATATACAGAGGCCTACAATAAAATGGCTTTTGCGAAGATTAAAATGATGGATTTTAAAGGTGCAGAAAAAGATGTGCGCAAAGCTGCAAGTGTAACATCTGATAATTTTGATAGCCAAAAAATGTTGGGTATAATTTACTACGAAACAAAAAGAATGAAAGAAGCGAAAGCAACAATTGATTCCGCTATTAAATTAAATTTTACTGACCCCGAAATATATTATTATCAAGCTAAATTAATGTTTGACGGCAAAGCTAATCAACTTGCTTTAGATGCATGCACAAGGGCACTTGATTTAAATCCGAATTATTTAGAGGCTATTTTCTTAAAAGGCGAAATCAGGTTTAATATGAAAGATTATGCTTATTGTATTAAAGAACTTTCTGATGTTATAAAAATGATGCCTGCAAATAATCCAAATTATAATGCTTATAAAATAAGGGCTAAAGCCAGATTTGAAATAGGTGATTTTAAAGGTTCATTAACTGATTGGAATATTTACATTGAATCATTCCCTTCGGAAGAAGGAGCGCTTATTTTACGAGGTGCTTGTAAAATTGAAACAAATGACAATTCAGGAGCCATTGCAGACTTTGATGCTGCTATTACAATAAATCAAAAAAATCCAGTTAGCTATAATTACAGAGGAGTTGCTAAAGGAGAAAATAGACAATTTGTTGAAGCGTTAAAAGATTTAGACTATGCTATAAAATTAAAATTTGACTATGCAGGTGCATATGTAAATAGAGCAGCCATAAAATTTGCGAGTAAAGACAAAAGGGGTGCTTGCGATGATTTAAATAGAGCTGATAGTTTGGGCGACGACATGGCGATTAAACTAATACAAGCATATTGCAAGCAATAAATTAATGGCTCATTTTTTTGTTGTTAGTTTTTTGAGTAAATACATTTTTAAACTTTACCTTTATCCTCAAACAACTTACGTGAAACAACCAATAATTTTATTTTATGAAAACTGCCGTTTTTAGAAAAGCCACCTTTAACTCAGCCCATAGGTTGCATAATCCACTTTTTGATGATAAAAAAAATCAAGAAATTTTTGGACTTTGTAATAACCCAAATTATCATGGACACAATTATGATTTAATAGTAAAATTGGTTGGTGATGTTGATCAAAATACCGGCTATTTGTTTGATTTAAAAGTACTAAATGAAATTATTAAAGAAGAAATTATTGAGCGGTTTGATCATCAAAATTTAAATTTAGACACTGTAGAGTTTAAAAATTTAAATCCTACAGCCGAAAATATTGCAAGAATCATTTATGAATTATTGCGAAATAAAATTGAACATAAATATGAATTAGAAATTACCTTGTATGAAACTCCGCGCAATTTTGTAGTTTATCCGGTTAAGTAGTGTTAAAAAAAACTTTATATCAACTACTAAATGTATTGATTTTATTAATCTTCGCAGATTGTTCGCCTTCATCTGAAAGAATAAATATCCCCATAAAAAAACAAGCAACAAACCTGCAGATAAAGAAAGAAAATCGCAAAATAATTGATACGTCTGCACTTGAGCATTTACTTATTCAAAAAAACTTAATCAACATTAATTCACTCGATTCTAATATTAGAGTTGTACTTCACTATTCTACTGCAAATAATTTTTTAAACAAACCATTATATAATGGATTAACTAATTGTTATTTACCGTGCGAAGTAGCTTTAAAATTATGTAATGCGCAGTATTATTTAAAATCACAATTTTCAAATTATAACATAATTGTTTTTGATGCCGTTAGACCTTTAAAAATTCAACAACAAATGTGGAAAGAACTTGATATGCCTTTAAAACAAAAAATTAAATACCTTGCAAATCCAAACGAACTATCGCTTCATAATTATGGAGCCGCTGTAGATGTTGGAATTATTGGAAATAATGACTTATTATTAGATATGGGCACTCCGTTTGATTTTTATGGTGAATTAAGTGAACCTAAAAAAGAACTTATACATATAGAAAATGGCTCGCTATCTAAACAAGCGCTAGGCAACCGCCTTTTACTAAGAACTGTAATGTTAAAAGCTGGATTTAGAATGATAACATCCGAATGGTGGCATTTTAATTCAGACACAAAAGCATCTGCTGCAACTAAATATCAATTAATTGAGTAGCTTAAATTGTAGCAGTTTCATGACTTTTTAAATACTTTCCTATTAAATAATGCCCAAGATAAATTAAAGGTATTAAGGCTAAAGCAACCAATAATTTAAACGCATAACCCCAACTCGCATTTACCAAAAATTCATTAAAAGGCCATTTACCAGGCAAAACAAATGCTATAAATTGCACAACAAAGGTATCAACTAATTGACTAACCATTGTGCTGCCTGTGGCTCTTAACCAAATATATTTATTTCCAGTTACTTTTTTAAAAGCCCAAAATACATACACATCAATTAATTGAGAACACAAAAAAGCAATAATACTTCCTACAATTATCCATTGCGATTGACCAAAAACAATTTTAAAAACACTATCTGAAACCGGAGAAAACGAAGTTGCCTCGATATTTAAAGCAATAGTTAATATAATAAAGGTAAATGAAATTAACCCAACGGTAATATAAGTAAGTTTCTTTACACCATCTCTTCCATAGTACTCATTAATTAAATCCGTTAATAAAAAAATAACAGGCCATAAAATTATACCAATGCTTTGAGTAAAAAGTCCAAAAAATTGAACCAATTTCCCTCCTATTAATTCAGCAACAATGGCATTAGTTATAAAAATACCAGCTAATACTAAAAAAACGATGTCCCTTTTATTATTAAAATTCATTATTTACAAATAAAGACAATTTTATAAAAAAATCTCTAAAAAAAATAAAACTAAAGTTTTTTTTTAAATTAATAATGTTTTATATATTTGTTTTATAATTAAATCTTAATGCAAGAAGCATTCAAAATATATGACAAAATGGATAAGAATAATATTCTTTTATCCTTTAAAGGTGATATTACTTCTGAATTGCTAACATCTATTCTTCAAATAATGGAAAATAAGATGGAAAATATGCAAGAAGAGCCCAAAACAAAAAAGAAAGTTTACAATGTTTTAGTTGAATGTTTGCAAAATTTATACCATCATATGGATGATGCAACAGATTTAAATGGCGACAAAAATAGAAGTGCTATTTTTATGATTGCCAAAAACAATGGAATTTATGATATTATTACAGGAAATTACATATTAAATGAAAATATAGTTGTGCTAAAAACGCGACTAGACGAAGTCAATTCATTAAGTAAAGATAAGCTTAAGGAATATTATCGATCTGTATTAAATAATGGAGAAATGTCTCTAAAAGGCGGTGGTGGTTTAGGAATGATTGATATTGCAAGGAAAACTGGTGAAAAATTAGACTATGATTTTTTGGAAATTGACAATAAAGTTTCTTTCTTTACACTAATTATTAAAGTTACACAAACACAATTAATATAAAATAAGTATACTATGGAAAAATACGCTATCGAAGGCACACCAAAAACACCATCAATATCATTTGATATTCAAGGAGGGTTATTAGAAATTAAAGGGCGATCAATTCCCGAAAATTCAATTGAGTTTTATAAACCACTTGTTGATGCATTAGATAAATATTCTGCAGCTTCTAAACCAACAACAACTGTAAATATTCAATTAGAATATTTTAACACAAGTTCATCTAAATGTATTTTAGATGTATTTAAAAAATTAGAATTAATTCATAAAGGTGGCAGTGCAGTTACAATTAACTGGCATTATGAAGAGGATGATGAAGATATGTTAGAAGCTGGCGAAGATTACCAAGCAATAATTAATATTCCATTTAAAATGGTTCAGGTAAGCGAATAATTTTTTAAAAAAATGTTTATAAAACCCCGAAATTTCGGGGTTTTTTTATTAAAATTATATAATTTTTCTTAGATTTGTGACTCAAAATTAAAGAACCATTTATGTCCAAAATTACCGATTTATTAGGAGCGCAAGCTGATAGTTTGTTAAATCATACTTGCAAAACAATATCTAAAGACAATATTGTAAATCCGAGTTCAAGCTTTATTGACCAAACTTTTGTTTATAGTAATAGAAATCCGCAAGTTTTAAGAAGCCTTGCTCAACTTTATGGTAACGGAAGATTAGCCAACACCGGATATATGAGTATTTTACCTGTAGATCAAGGTATTGAACATAGTGCAGGAGCCTCATTTGCTCCTAACCCAATATATTTTGATAGTGAAAACATTGTAAAACTTGCCGTTGAAGGTGGATGCAATGCCGTAGCGTCTACTTATGGAGTATTAGCTTCAGTTGCTAGAAAATATGCGCACAAAATTCCGTTTATAGTAAAAATAAATCATAACGAATTTATATCTTATCCAAATAAATTTGATCAAATAATGTTTGGTACAGTTGAAGATGCTTACAATATGGGTGCAGTGGCTGTTGGTGCAACTATTTACTTTGGTTCACCTGAATCTGGGCGTCAAATTGTTGAAGTTGCTAAAGCGTTTGAACGCGCTCATCAATTGGGTATGGCAACTATTTTATGGTGCTATACTCGCAATAATGCCTTTAAAAAAGATGGAATTGATTATCATACAGCTGCGGATTTATCATCTCAAGCAAATCACTTAGGAGTAACTATACAAGCCGACATTATAAAACAAAAAATGTCTGATAAAAACGGAGGATATACTGCAATAAATTATGGCAAAACACATCCTAAAGTTTATTCTGAATTAACAACAGATCATCCAATTGATTTATGTCGATACCAAGTAGCAAATTGTTATATGGGAAAAATTGGTTTAATTAATAGTGGTGGCGAAAGTAAAGGAGCATCAGACTTAGCGGAAGCAGTTGCAACCGCCGTAATTAATAAGCGTGGAGGTGGTCAGGGATTAATATCAGGACGAAAAGCTTTTCAAAAACCAATGAAGGAAGGTGTTGAGTTGTTAAATACAATTCAAGATGTGTACTTGGATACTACTATTACTTTAGCTTAATAAATAATGTTGAGTTTTTAGTATTAAGTGATAATATTAAAAACTAAAACCTAATAAATAAAAATTAATAAATGGGTTGGTTTAAAAGATTAAAAGAAGGCATTACAACTACTACGACCGAGAAAAGAGAGACTCCAGAAGGATTATGGTATAAATGCTTTTCTTGTAAAAAAATACATACTGCTCAAGAGCATAAAGCAAATCAATTTGTTTGCTTACAATGTGGCTATCATGAAAAATTAGGGAGTGCAGAATATTTTGAAATAATTTTTGATGATAATCAGTTTACTGAACTCCATGAAAATTTGGTAAGTGGTGATCCTTTAAATTTTAGTGATACAAAAAAATATACTGACAGGTTAACAGATACCATTAAAAAAACTGGTTTAAAAGATGCTCTCAGAAGTGGGTACGGCAAAGTAAATGGAAATGATCTAGTTATTTGTTGCATGGATTTTAGCTTTATTGGGGGGTCAATGGGAAGCGTTGTAGGAGAAAAAATATCTCGTGCTATTGATTTTTGCCTTCAAACTAAAACACCTTTGTTAATTATTTCAAAATCAGGTGGTGCACGAATGATGGAAGCTGCATTTTCATTAATGCAAATGGCTAAAACAGCAGCAAAATTATCGTTATTAGATAAAGCTGGAATTCCTTATATTTCGTTATGCACCGATCCTACAACTGGCGGTGTTACAGCAAGTTATGCTATGTTAGGTGATCTAAATATTTCTGAGCCAGGAGCATTAATAGGTTTTGCCGGACCGCGGGTTGTAAAAGAAACTATTGGTAAGGATTTACCAAAAGGATTTCAAACGGCAGAGTTTGTTTTAGAACATGGATTTTTGGATAAAATTATTCCTAGAACCGAATTAAAAAGTAGATTATCTGCATTACTTCAAATGTTTAAAAACTAATTTAATTACTGTACAACTATTTAACTTCAGTATATACTACATCCTTTCGGGAACAGAAATTCCAAGGCAATACATTCCATTTTTAATAATAGTTGCAGTGGTTTCGATCAATTTAATTCTGAACTGTTTTATTTCATTATTTTCTTCTTTTAAAACAGAACATTCATTATAAAATTGATTAAATAATTTCGCTAATTCATACGTATAATTAGCAACCACAGCAGGATTGTATGTGTTTGCCGCTTCTTCTAATATGTTAGCGAAATCGTATTGTATTTTTATAAGTTCCTTTTCCTTTTCATGTAACTGAATAGTATCTGCAATAGTAATATCACAAGTGTTATTATAATCTCTTAAAATTGATTTAATACGTGCGTGAGCATATTGGATGAAAGGTCCAGTATTGCCATGTAAATCAATACTTTCTTTAGGATCGAAAAGCATTTTCTTTTTTGGATCAACTTTCAAAATAAAATATTTTAAAGCGCCCATGCCAATCATCCTAAATAATTCTACTTTCTCTTCTTCTGTAAAGTTGGTTACTTTACCCGATTCTTCTGTTGTTTCTTTTGCAGTTGCTACCATGCCGTCCATTAAATCATCCGCATCAACTACGGTTCCCTCACGACTCTTCATTTTTCCTTCAGGTAATTCAACCATACCATAACTTAAATGATAACACTCTTTAGCCCAAGCGTATCCTAGTTTTTCAAGTATCTTAAATAGTACTTTAAAATGATAATCTTGTTCATTACCAACTGTATAAATCATTTTACTAATAGAGGGAAACTCTTTAAATCGTTCAATTGCTGTGCCCATATCTTGGGTAATGTAAACAGAAGTTCCATCGCTGCGTAATACAACTTTTTCATCTAAGCCGTCTTTTGTTAAATCAATACAAATACTTCCGTTATCTTTTTTATAAAAGATGCCTTTTGACAAACCTTCTTGAACTATTTCTTTACCTAATAAATACGTGTTACTTTCGTAATACATTTTGTCAAAATCAACGCCTAGTTTTTTGTAAGACAATGCAAATCCATCATAAACCCAATCATTCATCATTTTCCACAGGTCAATAATTTCTTTATCACTGGCTTCCCATTTTAAAAGCATTTCCTGAGTTTGTAACATAATAGGAGCCTTCTTTTCAGCTTCATCTTTAGAAATGCCACCTTCAATTAATACTTGAACTTGTTTTTTAAATTCTTTATCAAATATCACGTAGTATTTTCCAACTAAATGATCACCTTTCATTCCGCTTGATTGAGGAGTTTCTCCATTTCCAAATAATTGCCAAGCAATCATACTTTTGCAAATGTGAATTCCGCGGTCGTTTACTAAATTTACTTTAATAACATCGTGGCCTTGCGTTTTATTAATTGTTGCCACCGAGTAACCTAATAAATTATTTCGCACATGTCCTAAATGCAAGGGTTTATTTGTATTTGGCGACGAATATTCTAGCATAATTTGTTTGCCACTACTTTTTGCCGGTTTAATACCATAGTTTTCTTGCTGACTAATAGTTTTAAACTCAGACAACCAAAAATCATTAGATAATGTGAAATTTAAAAAGCCTTTTACTACATTGAATTTGGTTATAGAAGTATTATTTTTTAATAATTGTTCGCCAATTAAATCCCCTGTTTTTTCGGGAGTTGCTTTTGCGACTTTTATATAAGGAAAGGTTACCAATGTATAATCTCCTTCAAATTCTTTTTTTGTTTTTTGAAGAATAATATCATTTACTGTTGTTGTTAAACCAAATAATTCGTTTAAAATGGGAGATATGCTTGCTGATAAAAAATGCTCTATATTCATAGGGCAAAAGTACACAAATTTTGGTTTATGAATTAACTATATCCACATCTTCGTTTAGTGTAAATTTAGTATATTCGCTACTGATAGTTTTATATATTATGATGAAAATTTTAGTGACCGGAGGAGCCGGAAATATTGGTGGTGCTTTAGTTGAAAAATTAGTTCAGGATAAAAATAATTTTGTTGTGGTTGTAGATAATTTATCTACAGGATATTTATCAAAATTACCTTCTGCAGACCATGAAAACTGGAAATTTATAAAGGCAGATGTCAACAATTACCGTGAAATTTCAGCTATAATGTTAGCATTTAATTTCCATTATGTATTTCATTTTGCTGCAGTTGTTGGAGTTATTAGAACCCAAGAAAATCCTGTTAGTGTTTTAAATGATATTTCTGGAATTAAACATGTATTAAATTTATCAAAAAATTCATCTGTTAAACATGTATTTTTTTCCTCTTCATCAGAGGTTTATGGAGAACCAGTAGAACTGCCGCAGCATGAACACCGCACACCTTTAAATTCTCGCGTACCATATGCTGTAGTTAAAAATGTTGGTGAAAGTTTTTTAAAAAGTTACCAGCAAGAGTTTGGTTTACCCTATACCATTTTTCGTTTTTTTAATACGTATGGACCAAATCAAAGCACTGATTTTGTAGTATCTCGATTTTTAGCTTTAGCTCTCAAAAATGAAGATATTACTATTTATGGTGATGGCACGCAAACGAGAACTTTTACATACATAGATGATAATATAGATACAATTTGTAATATCATGAATAAAAAATTGTTAGAGAATGATGTAATTAATATTGGTAGCGATATACTAATGACAGTTTTAGAACTTGCAAATTTAGTAGTTTCATTAACTAAAAGTACATCAAAAATTATTCATATACCTGCGCTCAAAGATGGCGACATGACTCGCCGCCAGCCAGATAATACAAAAATGAAAGAAATATTAGCAAGGGATTTAATTACTGTAGAGGAAGGAATAAAAAGAATGATGGCTGATGAAAAGTACCTGAAATCAATTGGTTTGTAAATTATGTGTGGAATTACAGGAATTGTTGGACATCAAATAAATAATTCGGTATACCAGACTGCTATAAAAAAAATGAATAATGCCATTGCGCATCGTGGTCCAAATTCAGAAGGTTTTTGGAATGATGAGCATTGTTTTTTAGGCCACCGAAGGTTATCTATTATTGATTTATCAGAAGCTGGAAATCAACCTTTTTTGTCGCAAGACGGCAGATATATTTTGGTTTACAATGGCGAGTTATATAATTATAGAGAATTAAAATTAGAACTTCAAAGAGCCGAGTATGGCTCAAAAGATTTACCATATATTTTTAAAACAAGTACAGATACCGAAGTTATTTTAGCAGCTTATTTGCGTTGGGGTGCAGATTGTGTGAAACGGTTTAATGGTATGTTTGCTTTTTCGATATGGGATAAAGTTGAACGAAAATTAATTATTGCCAGAGATAGACTGGGAATTAAACCATTATATTATCAATATAAAAATAATGTTTTAATTTTCGCTTCAGAAATCAGAGCTTTGATTCATTCTGATTTAATTGAAAAAAAAATTAACTTAAAATCTGTTGCTGAATATATTCAGTATACAACCGTTAATGCACCCAACACTATTTTGCAAGATATTTTCATGCTAATGCCAGGGCATATATTAGAATTGCAAAATGACAGTTTAAAAATTCAGCAATATTGGAATGTTAATGATTTTCCCAAAGCAAAAGAAGATTTATCTTATAATGAAACGTGCCGTAAAGTAAATGAATTATTAACAGCCTCAGTTCAAAGACAGTTAGTTGCAGATGTTCCATTTGGCGCATTTTTATCAGGTGGTATTGATAGTAGCGTAATTGTGGGCTTATTGAGTAAGGTATCTTCCCAAAAAGTACAAACATTTAATATTAGTTTTGATGAAAGCGAATTTTCTGAAGCAAAATATGCTAAACAAATAGCCACAAAATTTAACACTGAACATCACGAAATTAAATTAACACCAAATAATTTTTTAAAGCAATTACCTGAAGCTTTATCCGCAATGGATCATCCAAGTGGTGATGGACCAAATAGTTATGTGGTATCAAAAGCTACTAAAAGTGCCGGTATAACGATGGCTTTATCTGGTTTAGGAGGTGATGAATTATTTGCTGGTTATGATATATTTAAAAGATATTTTGAAATAGAAAAAAAAGGTTGGTTAAATATTGTTCCTGCCAAAGGGCTAATTGGTAAAGTTTTAGCAGCTAAAAATAAATCGGTACAAGGCGATAAAACATCTGAGATTTTAAATTTAGACACTATTAACGGATTTAATTCTTATCCTATAAATCGTAAATTATTTAATCAAAAAGATTATAATGCTTTATTAAAAAAAGAATATCATGCAGATGATTTTATTAAAAATGTTATCAAGAAAAGTGAGACTGATAAAAAACATATTTTAAGCAGAGTGTCTTTATTTGAAATACAAACGTATATGCAAAATGTTTTATTACGAGATGCTGATCAAATGAGCATGGCAGTTGCTTTAGAAGTTCGCGTACCTTTTTTAGATTATAAATTAGTTGAATTTGCATTAAGTATCAATGATGAATATAAATATCCTCACTCTCCAAAAAAATTACTGGTTGATGCTTTAGGTGATTTGCTGCCAAGTGATATTTCAAAACGACCAAAGATGGGATTTGTATTGCCATGGAAAGATTGGTTAAAAGAGGATTTAAAAGATTTTTGTGAAGATAATATTGCTCAATTTTCTAAGCGTTCTTTTGTAAACAGAGATGCTGTGCTTTTAACTTGGAATCGTTTTTTAAATAACGATCCGAAAATTACTTGGAGCAGAGTTTGGCATTTAGTCGTATTAAATAATTGGATAAATACACATCAGATTGAGTGCTAAAAAAACGATATTAATTTTATGCGACTGGTTTTTGCCGGGTTATTTGGCTGGTGGCCCTATTCAATCAATAGCTACTTTAACCAAACAGCTTGGCGATGCTATTGATTTTAAAATCATTACTACGGACAGAGATTTTAAATCTAAAAAACCTTATGAAAATATTGCCATAAATACTTGGACTAACTACGATGGCAGAGCTGTTTTTTATATTAGTCCAGAAAACATGAATTCTGCATTTGTATTGAAACTAATACAAGACACACCTCATGATATAATTTATATGAATAGTTTGTATTCAAGGTTGTTTACCATTTTTCCATTAAAATGGAAACTTCAAAAAAAAATACACTCTAAAATAGTACTTGCTCCAAGAGGTATGTTAAGAGATAGAGCGCTAGCGGTAAAGCCTTTAAAAAAACAATTGTTTTTGTTATTTGCTCACTTTACTGGATTATTTCAAAATATTCACTGGCAATCAACTTCTAAACAAGAATCTAAAGAGATCAAAAAAAGAATAGGCGAAAATGTTCATTTAACTGAGGTTTCAAATTTACCTGCTAACTCAGGCGAAGTTAAATTAATT
>JBIKOX010000185.1:0-5746 GCA_044357775.1 Bacteroidia bacterium
AATGATGTGTATATTGCGCCAGAAGCTGAATTAAATGACGGCATATTAAATGTCAGTATTTTAAAACCCTTTACAAAATTTGCAATACCATTAATTGGCATAAAATTGTTTTCAAAAAAAATACACACCTCTGTTAAACTAATTTCCTTAAAAGGAAAAAAAATTGAAATTGAATTTATGGGTGAATTACCAGTTCATTTTGATGGAGAACCGATAATGTCGAAAGACAGATTGTCAATTTCTGTATTGCCAACGTCTTTGAATATAGTTTGTTAATTTTTAATAGATAAATGCTATCTTCTATAATAGTAATAAATACGAGGCAGTATAAAAATTAAAAGGTAAAAATTAATTCAACATCCCAATTAACTTTTCTATCGTATAATCTATTTCTTCTTTTGTGTTGTATTTGCAAAACGAAAAACGGACAGAGGCGCGAGATACATCAGTACCAATGCCTCTTAACACATGCGAACCTTGATTACTACCACTGCTACATGCACTTCCACCACTAGCTGCAATGCCCATAATATCTAAATTAAACAATAACATTTCAGCATCCGGATGGGCAGGGAAATGACAATTTAATACAGTATATAAACTTTTTTCGTCAGAAGTTTCTCCATTAAATTCAATTCCTGGAATTGCTTTTTCTAACTGCTCCTTCATATAGTTTTTTAAACCTTGAATGTGAGTAATGTGTTCGTCCATTTCAGTGTAACAAATTTCTAATGCTTTTGCTAAACCTATAATGCCCTGAGTATTTTCAGTGCCACCGCGCATATTACGCTCTTGTGCTCCACCATAAATCATAGGTTGAATTTTTATCGCATGATTCACATATAAAAAACCAACACCTTTTGGACCATGAAATTTATGCGCTGCACACGCAATAAAATGAACTTTTATCTTTTGTAAATCCATAGCATAATGCCCCATCGTTTGCACAGTGTCACTATGAAAAACGGCATCATATTTTGCACAAATTTCCCCTACTTGTTCCAGCGGCAATAAGGTTCCAATTTCGTTATTAGCATGCATTAAACTCACAAAAGATCTTTCATTAGTTTTTAAAAGTTCTTCAAGGTGGTGTAAATCAATATTACCTTTCGAATCTAAATTAACCCAACTTAATTTTATTTTACCTTCTTTTTCTAAATGTTGCAAAGTAGTTTCAACCGCGTGATGCTCAATTTTACTGGTAATAGCATGCCTTATTCCTAACGAATGAATACTTTGATTAATTGCCATATTATCAGCTTCTGTTCCACCAGAGGTAAAAAATATTTCGGCAGGACTTACATTTAATATTTTAGAAACTGTTTTACGAGCTACTTCAATTGCTGAACGAGTTTTACGGCCAAAGGCATGAATAGAAGATGGATTACCATATTCTTCTCTCATGTATGGTAACATAGCTTCTAAAACTTTCTCGTCTAATTTTGTTGTAGCGGCGTTATCTAAATATACTTTCATTAGTTTGTATTTTTTGAACTGCAAAGTTCGTAAAGTTTTGTTTGAAGTGAGTTTTTATTTCTTCTATTATCAGATTCTTAATTGTCAGTTCGATCGCAGTCAAGAACTGGTTTTGAATCTCGACTTCGCTCAATGTGGCAAGGTAACTACTTCTTTATAATCTCTTTAATGTCTTCAATTATTTTTTTCGCCAAAGCGTCGGCAGTGCTTATACTTTCACTTTCACTATAAATTCTAATAATAGGTTCAGTATTTGATTTTCTTAAATGAACCCATTCTTTATCAAATTCTATTTTAACACCATCTACTGTATTTATCGGTTGATTAGCATATTTTTCTTTTACACTTAATAAAACTTTATCCACGTCGATTTCAGGTGTTAATTCAATTTTATTTTTTGAAATGTAATAGCTTGGAAAGGACTTACGAAGCATAGATGTGGTTTTTCCGTATTTAGCTAAATGGGTTAAAAAGATGGCAACTCCAACTAAGGAATCTCTTCCATAATGAATTTCAGGTAAAATAACACCTCCGTTTCCTTCACCACCGATAATGGCGTTAGTTAATTTCATCATGTTTACTACGTTTACTTCTCCAACAGCAGAAGCAGAGTATGTACCTCCCATTTTTTCAGTTACATCTCGTAACGCACGTGTAGACGATAAGTTTGAAACTGTATTTCCTCCCTTGTGATATTGCAACACTGCATCGGCAACCGCCACTAAAGTATATTCTTCGCCAAACATTTCTCCATCTTCGCAAACTAAGGCTAAGCGGTCAACATCTGGGTCAACGCTAATACCAACGTGCGATTTTGTTTTAACAACTGCATCCGATAAATCTCTTAAATTTTCCGGCAGGGGCTCTGGGTTATGCGCAAAATGTCCCGTTGGCTCGCAATGAATTTTATGGATTGTTTTTACACCTAAAGCTTCTAATAGCATAGGAATGACAATTCCACCACTCGAATTAACAGCATCAACAACTACAGAAAAATTTGCATTAGTAATTGCGTCAACATCTACATAAGGTAATTGTAATACTTTATCAATATGAATTTGCATTAAATCATCACGTTGCTGGTAGTTTCCTAATTGGTTTACATCGCAATAGTTAAAATCCTCATTATCAGCTAGTTCTAAAATATATTTACCTTCGCTATCACTAATAAATTCGCCTTTATTATTCAATAATTTTAAGGCATTCCATTGTTTTGGATTGTGACTTGCTGTTAAAATAATTCCACCATCGGCATTTAATTCGGTAACGGCTATTTCAACAGTTGGGGTGGTGCTTAAACCTAAATCAATTACATTAATGCCTAATCCAATTAAAGTTCCACAAACAATATTATTTACCATTAATCCCGATAATCGGGCATCTCGGCCTATAACTACTGTTACTTTTTTACTTGGATCTTTTGCTAAAATCCAACTACCATATGCAGATGCAAACTTTACAATATCTAAAGGGCTTAACCCATCACCAGGCGTTCCTCCTATAGTTCCCCTTATTCCTGAAATACTTTTTATTAACGTCACGTTAGTTTTAATTTTTAGTCTCGCAAATACCATTAGCTTACAAAATAGTATGAACTATTTTTACAAAATACATGTATTATTGTTAAAAATTAACCAACAAATTATGGTTTTAAACCTTAAATTTGCGAATATTAAAGTAAGAGAAATTAAATGAGCGAATTTGAAGGAGACGGTCCAAGTAACCAAGATTTCGAAAAGAGTTTAAAACGATTCGAGGAGATGGTATCTTCTGGTGCCCATCATTTTTTTGATGTGGATGAACTAGAAGAGATTATTGACTACTATATGCAATGGTTTAATTTGGAGTTGGCTAAAAAGGCTATTGACTTCGCTATTGAGCATTATCCATATTCTTCGTCATTAAAAATAAAATTAGCACAATATTTATCTTCTCAGCACAAAACGCATGAGGCACTCTTATTATTAAATGAGGTGGAACAGGTTGAAAGTAATAATAGCGAGTTGTACATGACTCGTGGCTATATTTACAGTCAGACTGGCTTGACTGAGCAAGCAATTGAAAATTATAAAAAAGCATTGCCTTTGTCTGAATTTAAAGATGAGGTATATGTGGCTATTGGTATTGAATTTTTAAATGATGATAAGGCAGAAGATGCGCTTTATTATTTAAAGAAAGCTATAAAAGTAAATTCTGATAATGATATTGCTTTAAACGAATTATCGTTATGTTTTGAAATGACAGGCAAAAGTGAAGAAGCAGTATCATTTTATGAAAATTATATTGAAGAAAAACCTTATAATCATTTTGCTTGGTTTAACCTCGGAATTAGTTATAATCGTTTAAGTTTATTCGAAAAGGCAATCGATGCTTACGATTACGCAATTGCTATTAAAGATAATTTTTCATCAGCTTACTTTAATAAAGCAAATTCGCTAGCGCAACTTGATAAATATATTGAAGCCATAGAAGTTTATAAAGAAACATTTAAACATGAAGAACCGGACGCCAGCACCTACTATTATATTGGCGAATGCTACGAGAATTTAAATCAATATGAAGATGCCTTAGTAAATTACAACCGAGCCATTAAATTAGATGCTGCTTATGCCGATGCTTGGTTAGGGATTGGAATTGTATTAGATTATCAAAATAGAATTACAGAAAGTGTACACTACATAAAAAAAGCCATAGAAATAAATCCAAACATGCCGGAATATTGGTATGTTTTTGCTGAAGTTCAACACAAATTAGGTTTCTTAGAAGAGGCTGCTTCTGCTTACCTTAGAGTAATAGAACTGGGGTACGATGAATTTGATGTATATATTGATTATGCTAAGTTGTTGTATGATGGCGAGTATTATAAAGATTGTGAAAAAATATTAGCAGAAGGGATTCAAAAATACCCCGATACACCTGAATTATATTATAGAATGAGCGGCTTACAAATGGAGTTAGGTCGCAAGCAGCAAGGAATGGTATTTTTAGAAAATGCCTTAGAAATGGACTACGACAAACACAACGAATTATTAGAATATTTACCAATACTAGAAAAAGATGTTGCTGTAATGCAACTGATACAATCATTTAAAAATAAACCATTATAATTTTTTACCTATGCCAAAATATAATGTAAAATTATCTCATTTACCAGATAGAACAGAAAAACCAAGATCAAGTGGTTTAACTATGGTAATGGATAAGGGAATATCGTTGAAACACGCTGAAGATTTTGTTGAAAGTTACTCAGACTATGTTGACTTTGTGAAATTAGGATTTGGTACCTCCGTGATGTCTAAAAATGTTAAAGAAAAAATAAAGATTTACCAAAAAGCTGGCATTAAAACATATTTAGGCGGCACCTTATTTGAAGCATTTATTGCAAGAGGTAAATTTGATGATTATCAAAAATTTATTGAATCATATGGATTGGATACGGCCGAAGTTTCTGATGGAAGTATTAACATGAATCATGAGAGCAAATGTAACTTCATAAGTAAATTGTCTAAAAATTTTACAGTTCTATCAGAAGTTGGTTCAAAAGAAGAAGGAATTATAATCCATCCCTCAAAATGGACAAGTATGATGAAAGCAGAGCTAGAAGCCGGTTCCTTTAAGGTAATTGCTGAAGCACGTGAAAGTGGAACTGTAGGTATTTTTCATAAAAATGGAAGCGTTCATTCATTGCTAATTACTAGAATTACAAATAAAATAAAGGTGGAAGATATTATTTGGGAAACCCCGCAAAAATCTCAACAAGTTTATTTTATTAATTTATTTGGCGCTAACGTAAACGTTGGTAATATTAGTGTTGATGATGTAATTCCTTTAGAAACCCTTCGCATTGGTTTGAGAGGAGACACGTTCTTTAATTATTTACCAGAAGGAACAAAGGATAAAATATTTTAAAAATTAAATACAAATAATTTCGAAATACAAGTTCAAAATTACCAAATACAGAAAAGTATATTCGACTTAAATTAGTAACACAAATCTAAAAAATCATGAAAGAGATTTCAGTTCAAGAATTAAAACAATTAATTGATGAAAAACTAGATTTTCAATTAATAGATGTTCGCGAAGAGTACGAATTTGATGAAGTTAACATTAAAGGAGAACTAATTCCGATGGGAGATGTAATGGAAAACGTTGAAAAAATATCAAAGGACAAACAAGTTATAATTCACTGCAAAAGTGGTAAACGCAGTGCAACTGTTATAAGCGCTTTAGAAAACCAGCATGCATTCACAAATCTTTATAATTTAAAAGG
>JBIKOX010000186.1:0-5731 GCA_044357775.1 Bacteroidia bacterium
CCATCAGTTGTTCTTGAAATTTGTAAACGAGCATCGTAAGCGATAGCGCCACTAACACCACCTGTCCAATTTGTTTCTGCGCTTGTAGGTCCATCTGTACTTAATGAATCAATTACAAATGCACACCATCCTCCATTAGAAGTCGTATTAAAATCAGTAATATAATTCCAAGTAGTATTAAAGTCTACATTATATGTATAACCTAAACTATCAATATCGTCAGAATACGAAGAGCCAAAAGTAGCTAAGAAATGTAAATTACCGCTTGCATCAACAGTTGCCGAAGACCCTTCAGAAATTGAAATAAAAGGTTTTGCTACTCCATTATTTGCAGCATACGTTCTATCTCCAACAGAGGGGATTGATGCAAAATCAAAAAGCGGCGCAAAACGCGACCAAGTAGTGCCGCCGTCTGTTGTCTTATAAACGTATGGTTGGAAAGTATTAGCAGAAGTACCTGCTAACGCATTAGCATCTACTCCGTCAAAAATAACATATCCAATTTGTCCATTATCGCTCCAAGCTTGATTATATTGGCTATATCCATTTGGATCTCCTACACCATCTAACTTAAAATTTGGTTTTAAGGAATCTACTGTCCAAATAAATGAACCAGCGTTAAACGTTCCTGTATTTAAACATGCTCCTCTAAATGCTTGTCCTGCGGCAGTTGTTGCATTGATATCACCATATAATCCACCTAATACATGCACTTTTCCATCAGTAGTAGCTTGCATATCGCAACGCGCAAAATCTTGCTTTACTTGTCCGGGAGTAGCTGCTAAATTTATGTTATCAGGAAAAATAGCATTTCCTGCGGTGTTGCTCCCTGGAAATGTAAATTGTTTAGATGCAAAATAATTACCCTGCCAGTTAGAACCAGGATGCCAAGGACCAGAAACTACAGCACCAGCTAATGCAGGATTTGTATTACCTGGAAGGTTAAAAATTGTACCACCAGGATGGCGCATTAGACTTGTAGAACTTGCTGCTACAATTGTTGAATCCCACGTTGCACCGCCATTTATGCTATAAGCAAAGGCAATTGTTCCTGAATTTCCGCTAGTAACGCCAGTCCAACCTGGGTGCTTTCTTATAACCATGCCAACTGTGTTTATAGCTGCATTGTAAGTTAAAGCTCTACCTTCTGTAGATTGAACACCAAAAGCATTAGTTGAGCCCCCAATACGTTTAGAAGGTGAATTTACTTTTTTTGTATTAGAATTTAATCCTTTTGAATTTTTACTATTATCAATTTCATTTGATACAAAAGATTTAAATGTTTCCGTTTTTTTTACCTTAGGATTGGTAATTGTTTTGCGTGAGTTTTGCGCAGTAACTGCAAAGGCTGTAAAGGCAGCAAGGCCAAAAAGTAATTGTTTTTTCATGATTTTATTTATTTCTTAATTTAATTTTAAATTGGTTAGCTAATTTATGTATAAAAAAATAGATATTCAAACAAAAAAAAAGCACTGTAATTTTTTTACAGTGCTTTTTAAAAATTAAAACTAATTATTTACTATTTTTCTACAGCAAATTTCTTAGTTATTGCTTTGCTATTTCCAACTTTTACTTGATAGAAATATAAACCTGCTGCTAAGCTATTTAAATTGATATTAACTTTATTGCTACCAATATTTCCTGAAACTGATGTTGAATAAACTGATTGTCCAACAGCGTTAAGAACAGTAATATCTAAATTGGCTGTTTCATTTAATTGAACATCAATTGTACCATTAGTTGAAGCTGGGTTTGGATAAAAGTTCATATTTTCAAATTCAGTACTAAAGTTATTTTTAATTCCTGTTGGAGTGCATCCTCCAACAAATAATGTAGTAAAATCAGCAGTTGCAAATGTATTATCGTCCATATAATAATAACTTACAGCAGCTTCTCCATTTAAAGTACCATCATCACTAACTGCAAAACTAGTTGGAACTAACCATGTTCCTGCAGTTGGATTCGCAATTATAGGAGAAGCATAAAACCAAAATGAATTAAAATCAGCACCTGCTTTTCCTGCAGACATATCCTTAGTTGCAGTCATTAAATTAGTTGCTAAATCATAACCTTTCATGCGAATATTAGGCTGTGTATTAAAGTGAGTTCCAGTAATTGTAGTATCACTATCTGCCCAACTATAAACTAATTTTGTACCATTAGTTGTTCTTGAAATTTGAATACGAGCATCAAACGCAAGACCAGCGCCAGCAGAAGTCCAATTAGACTCAGCAGCTGCAGGTCCATCTGTATTTAAAGAATCAATTACAAATGCACACCATTCTCCATTAGCTGTTGTGTTAAAATCAGTGATGTAGTTCCAAACATTATTAAAATTTGCACTGTAAGAATAACCCAAGCTATCAATATCATCAGAAGAAGAAGAACCGAAGGTTGCTAAAAAATGTAAGTTACCACTTGCGTCAACCGTTGCTGAAGATCCTTCAGAAAGCGAAACAAAAGGCTTTGCCACACCGTTATTAGCTAAATAAGTTCTATCTCCAATAGCAGGAATTGATGCAAAATCAAAAAGTGGTGCAAAACGAGCCCAAGTAGCACCAGCATTAGTTGTTTTATAAACATATGGCTGAAATGTATTAGCAGAAGTACCAGTTTGCGCGTTAGCATCTACTCCACAAAAAATCACATATCCAATTTGACCATTTTCGCTCCACGCGTGGTTATATGTGCTAAAACCTTGCGAATCACCAATACCATCTAATTTAAAATTTGGTTTTAATGAATCAACTGTCCATGTAAAAGCACCTGCATTAAAAGTACCATAGTTTAACATTGCTCCTCTCCAACCATAAGTTGCATTTGAAGCAGTATTATTTACATCAGCTGCAATATCGCCTAAAACATGAGCAATTCCATCGCTTGTAATTTGCATTGAATTGCGAGGAAAATCTTGCTTTCTTTGATTTGCTTGCAAAGCTAAATTATCTGAATATACAAGACTTCCGGCTAAACTACTGCCAGGTGTTGTTAATTGCTTCGAACCAAAAAAACCACCTTGCCAAGTCGTTCCACCAATAAGTAATGGACCTGATACCACAGCATAAGCGTTTGTAGGATTTGTATTTCCTGCAGGATTATAGATTGATCCTGTTGGATATCTTTGAAGATTAGTTGGATGGGCTACTATAATAGTTGAATCCCATGCTACACTTGGATTTGTGCTGTAAGCGTATGCAATAGTTCCTGAGTTACCACCACTAACTCCTGTCCACCCTGCTTGCTTTCTGAATGTCATTCCAGTAGTATTTATTGCCTCATTATAAGTTAAAGCTCTTGTCTCTGTACTTAATAATCCAAAAATATTTGATGAACCTCCAATTCTTTTATAAGGAGGAACGGTTGGCTTATTCAAATTACTGGGAACAGCATTACTAAAATTAGTATTTGCAGGCTCCATATAAACCGACTTAGTGGTAACCATTTTTTTTATTTTAGGATTGGTAATAACCCTGTGAGCATTTTGCGCAGTAACTGCCAACGCAGTAAAAGCAGCAAGACCAAAAAGTAACTGTTTTTTCATGATTATTTAGTTTTTAATTAATATTAGAAATGAAATTGGATGCTAAAATATGCATATATAATTAAAAAACAAAAAATATAAATAAAAAAAGGCGTGTAAAAATTTTACAACGCCTTTTAAAAATTAAAAATAATTATTTCCTATTTTTCTACAGCAAATTTGTTAGTTTTTGCTTTGCTATTACCAACTTTTACTTGGTAAAAATATAAACCTGCAGATAAGCTATTTAAATTAATATTTACTTTATTGCTACCAATAGTTCCAGAAACCGAAGTTGAATAAACTGATTGTCCAACAGAGTTTAGAACAGTAATATCTACTTTTGCTGTTTCGTTTAATACTACATCGATTGTAGCATTGTTTGAAGCAGGATTAGGATAAAAATTCATGTTGATAGTTGAAGATTTAATATTATTAATTCCTGTAACACCACTGCATGATGGTAAATCTGCTAACGGAATATTTACATAAACAATGTCTTTCAAATCTCCTTGATTATCAGCATCAGCAGTTGAGTTAACACCATAGCCAGGATATAAATCTTTTTCATAAATTAAATGTAAACTACCATTAACTCTAGAAGCTAAAGAACCAAATACACCTTCGGTAGCAATACCATTTTGAGAGCCAACAACATCATAAGGAACACTAAAATTAACACCACCATCACAAGAATTAACAATATATTGATGTCTTACATTTTTTTCAGTATTAGTAAGAGAAATCATACTATCGCCAACAGCTGAATAAGAAAGGTATAAGTTATTTGAACCATCAAAAGCCATACTCGGGAAAGATGTTAATGATGAACCAAATGAACCAAACGGACTATCACCAGCAGTTGTAGGAGTTGGTAAATAAATAGTTCCTTGTTGATATAAATCTTCAATAGCAGCAACCATTACAGCTGTTTGGTTAGGAAACGTAGCTGCACCATTTGATTCTTTCCAAAGATATAATCCATCTGTATAAGGAAAATAACTCCAAGTTTGAGTTGTAGCAACCGCGTCTTGTAAAATTCTGTATGCACCAAATGAAACGTAAACTTGGTTATTATTATCTAAAGCAATTGCAAAAGAACCATCGTTTGAATCTAAAGTATCAGCAGTTCCATCAAGATCAAAATCAGATGTACTTACAGTATGATCCCACTTATCAATTGGTAAATCCCACACTTTAGTTGCAGTCCATGTAGCTCCTGCATCTGTTGATTTTACCATTACAACATCTTTATCAGAGTCGCCAGCTACAATAGCAACAACACTACCTTTAGCAGCAATTGCATAAGCATCGCCACCAAACCCACGAAATTCATTAGAAGTTAAGCCAGTAGGAACTACATTGGTTAAATTCCAAGTTGCACCACCATCAAACGAACGACTGAAAACAACACCACCATCTAATCCTTGATAAATAGCTCCGCCGCTTCCTGTAGGATAGGTTAATGAAATTGCATAAATGGTATCACCAGTATTTGAAGAAACCATTCTTGGCCAAAAATTACCACCAGTAGTTGCCGTTGGCATCGCAGTAATGTTATCAGTCCAAGTTCCTGAGCCTTTTGTAGGACGAGTTACAACATCTATTTTACCTCCTGCAATACCGTGCGACATAACAGTTTCTTTTCCTGAGGCTGTGTTAACAATTTCTCCCCAACCAGTTCTTGCATTTTCAATTCTAGCAGTTGGAGCAGCTCCCCAAGCAGAACCAGTATAATAATTATAGCCAGTTCCACGGTTAGGATACATTGTTCCTGCATCAAGAAATTCCATAGTCCATGTAGCTGCAATTGAACCATCAGCATTAACAACAATTCTATTTCCAACAGAACTATTCGTTTGTAAATCATAATAAGTCTGACCAATCAACACATCAGTTTGCATTGCTGTTTTTGAAGATTGATTAGAAACAATTTTCGGTGTGTTATTAATAGCAGTTTGTGTCATAAAACTTGGAGCATATTCGCCTCCCATGTTTTTATCGATTTTTTTAGATGAAACATTCGCTAGCTTTGTAGGGATATTACTAGCTTTTTTAGCAACCTGTGCGCAAAGCATTCCTGAAACAAAAATGCTTGATGCAATTAGTAGATTTTTTTTCATGGTTATATAAATTTATTAGTTAAACAACATTTAATACAAATTTCGTAATTTATTAATGTATTATCGAAAAATAGTAAAATCTTTTTAA
>JBIKOX010000095.1:0-11020 GCA_044357775.1 Bacteroidia bacterium
GTTGGATGATAAGTTTGTTTTGGGTAGTACTTATTTTATTTTCGATTGTGCAAACTAAAATAGTTCATTATTCATCTTTGTGTTATTTTCCGTTAACGTATTTAGCAACCTATGGTATTCAAAAATTAATGGCAGGGCAATACCAATGGAAAAAATGGTTTCATGTATTTTTTATTGCAATTAGTTCGTTATTAGGAATAGCCTTTTTGTTAGTTGGTTCTGTTCCGCTATTAAAGCCATGGCTTATTGCTAGTAATTTAATTGCAGATGAATTTGCCATTGAAAATTTAAAAGCTAATGTGCACTGGAGTGGCTATGAGTGGCTAATTGGTTTAGCATTTTTAATTTCGTCTTTATTTAGTTTGGTAAAAATAAAATCAGGAAGTTTTAAATTCATTTATCTTTTATTTTTCGGTTCCTTACTTTCCGTTTATAGCTTAATTATGGTAATTGCTCCAAAAATAGAGCAGTATTCGCAACATGCCGCCATTGAATTTTATGAGCAATGCGCCAAACATAAATTTTATGTAGAAACAATTGGTTTTAAAAGTTATGCCACCTTGTTTTATGGAGAATTAGAGCCTGCTTTTAAAACTAATACATCATTCAATAGTTATGTTTTACAAAAAAAAGCTGATTTTGAATCTCAAAATTTAAACATTGAAGTTTCATATAGCTTAATTCGCACAGAATGGATGAAGGATATTGTGATTAATAGAACTTGTTGCTTTGTATCAAAATTAAAAGATGGCGATTATATAAAAGCAAATTGGCCTCACCTGAAAGAGTTATACAGAAAAAATGGTTTTATATTTTATGTAAAGCATGCCCCAATAAAATAATTGAAGTTAATTTAACAGCGCCTTAATTAATTTAGTAACCAAATAGTTCCATTTAATACGCTTGCAAAACTTACCCACAGTAAGTATGGAATTTGAAGTAATGCGGCCGTTTTATTGATTTCAAAAAATACAATAATCATAGCAGCTATACTCAACCAAATTAATATAATCTCTATAAATGCAAGTCCTAATAATTGAAATTTAAAAAATATAAAACTCCACCAAAAATTCAAAAATAATTGAATACAAAATATAGTAATTGCTTTTGTTTTCAATTCACTTTTTTTTGCTTGAATTATCATAAAAAAAGATATGCCCATTAAAACATAAAGGGTTGTCCAAACAGGACCAAATAAATAGTTAGGAGGATTAAAGGATGGTTTTTCAATGTTTACGTACCATGTATCAATACTACTTGCTGTTGCAACTCCACTAACTGCACCAATTGCCAATGGAATTATAATGCAAAGTAAAAGTTTTAAACTGGTTTTCATTATTATGTGACGTTAATGGCTAGTATTAAAAGTATAGAAAGGTAGAGATAAATAATCTATTTCGCTATATAACCTAATTTAGCATGAGCTGTTTCAATATTTGGTTTTGCATACTTTAATCTTGATAAACGACTTGTGCTGTGGTAACTATCAAGTCCGCTACAAGTTATAGATTTTGCTTTTTCAATATCCAAAAAACCATCTTCGCACAAGCAATTATTTGGAAAATAAACTTGATTAATTTGTCCAATGACTAATACAGTATTATTTGTAGTAATATTTATTCGTTCCTTAAATTGCACACCTAATTGTATATGGCTTTCTTTTACAAAAGGAGCTACAAACCCTTTTTTAAAATCTGCTGTTAAATTAGTGGCATCAAATTCAGAAACGTCCTTATCATAGCGCGCCGATGTTTGATGTGCTTGTTGGTATATTTCTTCGTGGATATGGTTGATGGTATAAAAACCAGTTTCAATAATATTTGAAAGTGTGTGTCTGTCAACCGAATCAGGCCTGGATATAAAGCCGATATAGGGAGGATTAGCGCCAATGTGTATTAAGGAATTAAATATGGCTAAATTAGTTTGCTTTAAATTATTAGTTGTTCCTATTAGTGCAACACTTTTAAAGCCAGATAATGAATTTACAAAAGCAGCTCTATAGCGCTGTTCTAGGCCCATTAAATCAACAAACGATAAATAACGTTGTGTGGTACTTTCCATGATGTTAAACTTTTAATGCAGACATTCCACCATCAACATGTAAAATTTGACCAGTAATCCATGATGAGTTATCGGATAATAAAAACTCTGCCATGTTAGCTAGATCATCGGGAGAACCAATTCGTTTTAAGGGATGACGATTATTACTCGCTTCTAATTTTTCTGGAGTATTTACCAACTTATCGGCCAATGGGGTGTTAGTTAACGATGGTGCGATACAATTAACTCTTATTTTTGGAGAAAATTCAGCAGCTAACGATTTTGTTAATCCTTCAATAGCGCCTTTACTTGCTGCTACAGAGGAATGAAAAGACATACCCATTTGAACGGCCACAGTGCTAAACAATACGATGGACGCATTTTTTGATAACTGTAAATTTGCAGTATAAGCTTGAATGCATTTAATTGCGCCAAGCACATTTAACTCAAAATCATTTTTATAATCTTGCAATTTGATGGCTCTAAATGGCTTTAAATTGATAGATCCCGGGCAATATACAATCCCATCAATTACACCTTCTAATTTTGGTAAATCAGTCTCTGATAAAATATCATGCGTGTGATGTTGAGTACATTGTATATCAGGAGTATTTCTTGAAATAGAAATAACTTGTTCGTTGCGCAAAATTAATTTTTGTGCCAAGGATTTTCCTATGCCAGATGTTGCACCAATAATAAGCGTTGTTTTCATGGCGATAAGACAAATGGAATCTAATTTTGTTTAGATTGAGTTTATTTCTGCCCTTGTTGGTCTTATAAATAACAAGTTACTATTTGTAGTTGAACGAATGGAACATAGATAACACAGATTAATAGGATTAGAAATGATTTTTACCACTTGTCAAGGTATATACAACAACGATAATTGATATTAAATAGTTGTTGTAATAACCCCAACATCAGCAATAAATAATAAATGCAAATTAAAACTGCGTGAAGGATAGAACGTAAATCCTTTTAAAAGCAAGCTTTAGCGCAGGTTTTAAAAGATTGAAGTGATAGCCTGTCCCGATCCGCCAGTTGGCGGATCGGGACACGCCCAAATAAATAAATAAAATATTTTTCTGCCCTTGTTGGTGTTATCACTAGCAAGAAATACCAAAACGTCAATCCTATCTGGTGCAGGAGAGTAACTGTTGCTGTTATTATCAATTGCAGCGAAAAAATCTATTTTTGTGAATCTCGAGTTTGTTTTAATTTTATATCATAAATTTGAAATAGTGTTTTTAATAACAGGAAATAGATTTAAATAAGTGATTCAAAATAATTAATATGATAATTGATTTAAGAAGTGATACCGTAACAAAGCCAAGCAAAGCTATGTTGGACGCTATGTTTTGTGCGGAAGTAGGTGATGATGTGTTTAATGAAGATCCAACGGTATTAGCGTTAGAGGATAAAGCCGCTAAATTGTTTGGTAAAGAAAATGCGTTGTTTTGTCCGAGCGGCACTATGACAAATCAAATTGCAATAAAGTGCCACACGCAACCCGGCGACGAATTAATTTGTGATGTAAATTCGCACATTTATAATTATGAAGGCGGCGGAATATCATCTAACTCTGGTGTACAAGCAAAATTAGTACAAGGCGACCGAGGAAGAATAACAGCCAAACATATTGAAGATAATGTTAATGCTGATTATGACTGGCTCACTCGCACATCTTTAGTATGTTTGGAAAACACGGTGAATAGAGCAGGAGGGAGCTTTTATGATTTAGAAACCATCAAACAAATTAAAATAGTTTGCGAAAAAAATAAGTTGCCTTTGCATTTAGATGGCGCCCGTATTTTTAATGCCATTATAGAAAATAATTATTCTGCAACTGATATTGGAAGTCAATTTGATTCTATTTCAATATGTTTGTCAAAAGGCTTAGGCGCGCCAATTGGTTCATTATTACTAGGCAGTAAATCGTTCATAAAAAAGGCACGACGTGTGCGCAAAGTATTTGGAGGCGGTATGCGACAAGCTGGTTATTTAGCAGCAGCAGGTATTTTTGCACTTGATAACAATATCAATAGATTAACCCAAGATCATTTGCGAGCTAAAGAAATTGGTAAGGTATTAAGCACATTATCTTATGTAGAAAGCGTCATGCCTGTTGATACCAATATTGTTATATTTAATTTAACAGATAAATACACTGCAGTAAGTTTTGAAGAAGCATTGAAACCTTTTGATATTAAGCTCGCAGCCTTTGGAAAACAAACTATTCGTTTTGTAACACATCTCGATTTTACAGATGAGATGTTAGCAAACGTGATTGAAGTTTTAAAAACTAAACTATAAGTTTATTTTCGCAACTATTTATTGTTGCTTTCAATTATGCTATCGCATCTTCGCAGGACGTGACCTTAAACCCTAATCAGGGTTTAATCAAAGTATTGGGATATTAGTGAATTCAAACCTTTTAGAGTTTATAATTTTATTTTAATTCATAGTAATTTGAAAGAATAGATAAAAACTTGTGCATCATATTATAGCAAATTTATCATACGTTGGTAGTAGTGCGGTGGATTTTGGCGAAAGAGAGCGAACTGCAATTTTTTCGGCGGCACTGCGAAGACTTTTGTGTGAGAAAAGAATTGGAGTTGGTCTTTCGCCTTGAATTTTTGGTTCTTTTTTTTTAAGAAAAAAGAACAGTAAAATCAAATCTACTTTTTGAATGAACCCTAATTAGTTGTAGCTCTCAATCCGAGATTTAAAAGAAGTGATGGTTTTGTTCAAATTATCAGATTCTACAACACCATCCTTTAAACGAACAATGCGATGCGCATGCAATGCAATATCTTCTTCGTGAGTTACTAAAATAATTGTATTCCCATTTTTATGTATTTCTTCAAGCAATCCCATGATTTCGATGGAAGTTTTACTATCTAAATTACCAGTAGGTTCGTCAGCTAAAATAATAGCAGGATTATTTACTAAAGCTCTAGCAATAGCCACACGCTGGCGCTGCCCGCCAGATAGCTCATTTGGTTTATGCGACATCCGATTTCCCAAACCAACTTGTTCAAGAACTTTCTTGGCCATTTCTTCACGTTTAGTTTTTTCAATACCGGCATAAACCAAAGGCAACATCACATTTTCTAAAGTAGTTGAACGAGGAAGCAAATTAAACGTTTGAAACACAAATCCAATTTGCTTGTTTCTAACTTCAGCTAATTCATTATCAGTCATTTTAGCAACTGCTAATTTATTTAACATATACTCGCCCGAGGTTGGCGAATCTAAGCATCCTAACATGTTCATTAAAGTTGATTTGCCACTTCCACTGGGCCCCATTAATGCAACATATTCATTTTTGTATATATTAATACTTACGCCACTTAAAGCATGAATTTCTTCTGTACCAATTTTATATTCCTTTTTTATATTACTAAGTTCAATGATGTGTTCCATTTAATAAAGGTAATTATTTAATAGCTTAAATTTAGCGAATTATTTTATTGGCAATTATAAGAGATTAAAGGGGTTTTAGATATGCAAAAAAAAAGGGCGATTGAATGCAGATAAGAAAGATTTATTATGATTAGAATGATTTTTTAATCATATATGTTATGCAGAATATGATATGATTGATATCTTTCTTCAACACCACACCACACCACACCACACCGTGCTAATTATTATCAGCGTTCTGTTTTTTTACTCAAACTTAATTAAACTTATAACCGATTTTCAAAAAATTGCCTGAAAAGTTGAAACTGGCTTTTTTCAAAAATGTGTCTAAATGTTTTTTTCGATTCCTGTTATTTAAAATTGTCATTGCCATATCAAAGACCATTAAGCCTGCTCCTTGTATTACAATTGAATTACCAAAACCGGTAAATCTTTCTTGTTTTTTTAAATCTGTTTGATGACTAGCGTATTCTTTTAAATAAAATCCACTAGTAATATATACCACATCTAATAACGAATTAACTAAAAAAATTTTCTCCGTTTTAGTCTGTTTTTTTTGCAAATCATAAATTGAAGAAGATGTTTTTTCTTTAGATAATAAACTAGGCAAGGCAAGCCCTAAATTAATAACTCCCCAAGAAGCATTCATCATATAAAAATCTTTTTCTTCATTACTTTTAGTTAATGAATATCCCACAGCACTTCCAATAATGTTTGCACCAGCCCAAGAACTAAGGACTATCATTCCGTTACGATTTAATGTATTCGCACGGCTGTCAAATTGTTTAATTATCGAATCCGTTTGCGCACCCGAAATCTTAAACGTAAGTAATGTTAGTATCAAGATTAAATATTTCATATGTCTAAATTATTGTTTTTTATTTACCATAACTTGTCCCGAACTTGATTCGGGATGGTATAGCCAGTTTAGTCATTTGTGTTTGTGTTTCGGTAAACATGGCTATTTCATATGCATACAGAAATTAAAAAAAAAGTTCAGTGTAAAATAAAAGCCTATTTAAAAATCATTAAAAAATTATAGTTAATGTTTAATTATTTTATAAGCACGTTTAAATTCATTTTGACTAACGTATAATATGTATGATCCATTTTCGATATGTTGTACATTTAATACTGTAGCACCTGAATTTGACTTCTCTGAATTTGTGCTTGATTTTAAAATTAACCTACCTGAAATATCATATAATTCAAAAACAACGGCAGATGCTATTTCAGTATGATAAGTTATATTTATTTTTTCATTTGTTGGATTTGGAAAGACGGATAGCGTATTCACCAAAGATTGATTAAGAAGTCCTGTAGTTGCGCATGCTATGCTTCCAGTAATTTTTTGTCCCGCTCTGTCAGTAGTAGGATTTTGAATTAAACTCATAAATGTATTTCCGGCAGCGCAGTCACTTTTTAATTGATTAGCTAAAAAAGGCTCTAAATAACTCATATAACGATTAAAATAAATAGCATTGCAAGAAGGCGTATTACAAGCAGCTTGGCCAATTGTGCAGGTAAGGCTCATTCCATTTCCAAAATCGCAATGAGTAACATCTTTTATGATAGAATGAAATTTGATGTTTGATGCTGTTGGATTATAGTGGCTATTTTGAACTGTAGAATCAGCAACATTGTCTTTTTCTCCTGAAATTACAAACGTAGGCACCGTTACTAAATTTGCGCCAGCTAACGAAGAAACCCCAGCGGTGTTAGAAGTAGCAGCAGCAAAATTAAAAAGGCATGTAAGCGTTGAATTGTTTTGAGCTGCTATGTATGAACAACCTGCTCCCATTGAATGCCCACCAATGGCAGATTTTTGTAATACTTTACCGTTGAATGTTGCTAATGCTGTTGGTGTGGTTGCAGAGTTTAATAATAATCCTTGAGTTGCTAATAATTTTAAATCTGCACCAAAATCTGCGTGGTTTGGATTTGGAAAAATAGAACCTTCAGTGCGAGGTAATAAAACAATATAACCTAATGCAGCTAAGCGATTGTAAATGTTATCATAGTTATCGTAAGTCATTGCAAAACCATGACCAAATACGACTATTGGAAATTGACCTGCTGCTACAGCTGTATTATTTCCGGCACTTAATGCTGGGTAATAAACTTCAGTGCCAATATTTCTTCCAGTTCCCGACATGGCAATCCCGCCCGAAATAGAATACCCTCCATTTCTGGTAGCGTCTTTAAAATTAATACTCATGTGGCCAACAGGGAATGTTTGAGCATAACTTGTAATTGAGATACAAACAAGCAGAACGAATAGATTTTTTTTCATTTTTAATAATTTAGTAGTGTAACCTTTAAAGTAGGTAGATTTTTTAAAATTCAATTAATACTTGAAGCGATATGTAAATTTAAAAATTAATTTAATGCTTAAAAGTAAAAATAAATTATCATCAGTTTATTTCAATTCTGTCATTTTATCTAAAATCTTAAAGATCTATTTCTAAAAAAAATTGCATCATTCAGCAAGCTACAACTATTAAAATCTAATCTACACCCGATAAAATCATTTCCTTGATAGTATAATATTGTTTCATTTTTAGACTCCTCTCTCTGCGCCAGCCACTCGAAATATTAATCTTAAATAATTCTGCTACTTCTTTATAATTCATATTATTTAAAAATGCTTTTACAAATTCAAAATCATTTTTTTTCCAAGAATCAACGTAATCTTCATAAATCATAAAAAGATTATTTAAGTACAAACTATTTTTTTCGTTACTAGTAGCAATTAAAAAACGGCTATCAGTTTTTTTTATTAACTGAAGTCTTTCGCGAGCATCAATTAATCCAAAGCCTAAACGTTCATAAGCACTATGTTTGCTTTGAATGGTATCAATTGTGTCGTGATATAAAACGTACTTCAATTTAAAATCCAAATTATTTTCAATAATACATTCTTCAATGTCAAATAGTATTTCTAAGCTGCCTTGCAAGCTGTTAGTTATACCTTGAAATTCGGTCGGTAAAACCATATCTAACTCTGTAATAAAATACTTTTTATTGATTTTATTAATTATTGAAATTAAATTTTGTAGTGCTTTCCTAACTCCATCTTGATTATGGGACCCTGCATATTTAATATCTGCCATTAATATAAAATGATCCATCATCTAGCTATTTGATATCTACGTAATTTGATTTTTAAGACTGCCAATTTGAATGCAATTCCATATTTATTAACGAAATTATACTACATTTATCTTTTCAAATTTACATTATTTTGCACAAATAGCGCAAAAATTAAATTTTATTTGAAATTATCAAAATAATAGTTTGTCACTAACAAAAAAAGGAATATATTTGCCGCCCAATTTAGATTAAACATTAAAAATTAACAAGTGGACGCATTAAGTTATAAAACAAAATTTGTCAACAAAGCCAATTCTGAAAAAGAATGGTTATTGGTTGATGCAGAAAATGAAGTTGTAGGTCGTTTGGCCTCTAAACTAGCGTATTTAATACGCGGCAAACATAAAACAAACTTTACACCGCATACTGATTGTGGTGCAAACATCGTTGTTATCAACGCTGAAAAAGTTCGTTTTACTGGTGCTAAAATGGATGATAAAGAATACGTTCGTTACACTGGTCACCCAGGTGGGCAACGTTTTGCTACTCCAAAAGAAATGTTAGCTAAAAAACCTGAAGAAGTAATTAAGCATGCAGTGCATGGTATGTTACCTAAAGGACGTTTAGGAAGAACATTAAATACAAATTTATTTGTATTTGCAGGAAGTGAGCATGATCATGCAGCACAACAACCAAAAAAAGTAGATTTAACAACAATTATTGCATAATCAAATGGAAGTAGTAAACACATCAGGTCGCAGAAAATGTTCGGTAGCTCGTGCTTATGTATCAAAAGGTACAGGAGTAATCACTATCAACAAAAGAGATTACAAAGAATATTTTAAAACTCCAACTTTACAATATTATGTATTGCAATCATTAAACAACGCTAAGGCAGTTGGAGAATATGATGTAAAAGTAAATGTAAATGGCGGTGGAACTACTGGTCAAGCTCAAGCAGTGCGTTTAGCAATTGCAAAAGCATTAGTAGAAATAAACCCGGAATTGAAAAAAGATTTACGTGCAGAAGGTTTAGTTACACGTGATCCACGTATGGTTGAACGTAAGAAATTCGGTCAGAAAAAAGCTCGTGCACGTTTCCAATTCAGCAAACGTTAATATTTACAACACACTTACTATACAAATATGTCAAATACAAATACATTCAACGAATTATTAGAATCAGGTGCTCATTTTGGTCACTTGAAAAGAAAATGGAATCCAGCAATGGCTCCTTATATTTATGCCGAAAAAAATGGTATTCATATTATTGATTTAAACAAAACTGTAGCAAAAATTGATGAGGCAGCAGCAGCATTAAAACAAATTGCTCGTTCTGGTAAAAAAATATTATTTGTAGCTACTAAAAAACAGGCTAAAGATATTGTTGCAGAAAAAGTAAAAGCTGTAAATATGCCATATGTAACTGAGCGTTGGCCAGGTGGTATGTTAACTAACTTTGCAACTATCCGTAAAGCAGTTCGTAAGATGTCGCAAATTGATAAAATGGCAACTGACGGAACATTTGATAATATTTCTAAAAAAGAAAAATTACAAATCACTCGTGAGCGTGCTAAATTAGAGACTAACTTAGGTTCGGTAGCAGATCTAACACGTTTACCATCAGCTTTATTTATTGTAGATATTTCTAAAGAACATATCGCTGTAGCAGAGGCAAAACGTTTAAATATTCCAACTTTTGCGATTGTTGATACTAACTCTAATCCTAATTTTGTTGATTATGCTATTCCAGCTAACGACGATGCTTCAACTTCTGTTGCTTACATCGTAGAGTTAATGTGTAAAGCAATTAACGAAGGTTTAGGCGATCGTAAAATGGATAAAGAAGCTAATGCAGCTGAAGAAAAAGAAGGCGGAAGCTCTAAAGATGAAGCGGAAGAATTAGCAGCAGGGTTAAATATTAAAGGTGCTAAATCTGATGATGAAGAAGGTGCTCGTAAACCATCGGCTCGTAAAAGAACTACAGCGAAAAAATAATTTTTCACTATTATAATTATTACGGCCGTTCCTTAATTAAGGGAGGCCGTTTTTTTTAAACAAATTTTAATTAATACATAAAAAATAAAAAAATGGCAGTTACAGCACAAGAAGTAAACAAATTACGTCAACAAACCGGAGCAGGTATGATGGATTGTAAAAAAGCATTAGAAGAAAATAATGGAGATTTTGAACAAGCAGTAGATTACCTTCGTAAAAAAGGTGCTAAAGTTGCTGCAAATCGTGGTGATAGAGATTCCAAAGAAGGCGTAGTTTTAGCAAAAACATCAACAGATGGCAAAACAGGTATTTTAATTTGGGTTAACTGTGAAACAGATTTCGTAGCAATTAATGCAGATTTTATAGTTTTCGCAAATTCAATTGCTGATGTTGCATTAGCAAACAATGCAAAAAGTAAAGAAGAAATTTTAACATTACCATACAATAGCGACATTACTGTTGC
>JBIKOX010000125.1:0-8963 GCA_044357775.1 Bacteroidia bacterium
ATTACAACTGAAAAAGTATCTGCTTACATTCACCCCGGAAACCGTGTTTCTGTAATAGTTGGCTTTAATAAAGAAATTTCTGATGAAGTTGGAAGAAATGTAGCTATGCAAGCAGCTGCAATGGCCCCTGTTGCATTAGATAAAGAAGGCGTAACTCCTGAAATGTTAGAAAGAGAGTTGGAAATTGCTCGAGAAGTAATTCGTGCAGAAGGTAAAGCTGAAGATATGGTAGAAAAAATTGCGCAAGGAAAAATTGCTAAATTTTATAAAGAGTCTACTTTATTAAACCAAGAATATATTAAGGATAATAAAATGACAGTTACCCAATATTTACAGAGTGTGGATAAAGGATTAACTGCAACAGCTTTTAAACGCTACGCATTATCTTAATTTTTTAAATCCCGATTTTTTAATCGGGATTTTTTTTGTTTTATATTTACTATAAATTACAAAAACAGAATCCAACAAATAATAGTTTTTCAAAATATCATTTAAACATATTTAATCACTTTTATGAAATACAAACGCATACTTTTAAAATTGTCTGGTGAAGCCCTTATGGGAAATAAAGGATTTGGTATTGACCAAGTTCGGTTAATGGAATATGCTCAAGAAATAAAAGCAGCGTATGACTTAGGTTGCCAAGTTGCAATTGTAATTGGTGGTGGAAATATTTTTAGAGGCATTCAAGCTGAAGAAGGTGGAATGGATCGTGTTCATGGTGATTATATGGGAATGCTAGCTACTGTAATTAACTCGATGGCAATTCAAGCTGCTTTAGAAGGATTAGGTGTGCACACGCGATTACAAAGCGCTATTAAAATGGAGCAAATTTGTGAACCATATATCAGACGTAAAGCCGTTCGTCATTTAGAAAAAGGACGTGTTGTTATTTTTGGCGCTGGTACAGGAAATCCTTATTTTACTACGGATACAGCTGCTACACTAAGGGCCATTGAAGTTGAAGCGCAAGTTATTTTAAAAGGAACTCGTGTAGATGGTATTTACACAGCCGACCCTGAGAAAGATCCTACAGCTACAAAATATGATAAAATTAGTTTTGAAGAAGTTTATAGTAAAGGACTTGAAGTGATGGATTTAACGGCTTTTACCTTATGTAAAGAAAATGGCTTGCCAATTATTGTTTTTGATATGAATAAAGCAGGTAATTTGCAAAGCTTGATAAATGGCGAAAAAATTGGTACTTTAGTTGAAATGTAATTACTACTTGTGACTATAAAAGTATTTTACATTATATAGTAAACATTCAATGAAATTAAATAAATACATAATTATAGTTGTAATCAGTATTTTAATCGGTACTTTAATCATTTCGTGCAAAGCCCCAAAAGATTGCAAAGGACGAAAAAAAACTGTAAAAACCGCCATGGGTGGTTGGTTATAAAATTCCAAAAAACTTAATCAAAATTGATTGAGTTTTTTTATGTCAAATTTTATAGAAAGGAAAATTTTACCCTATAATAATAATTACTACTTTTAACGACTATAAAACAAATCACTTTTCTTATGTCAAAAGTTCACAATTTTAGTGCTGGTCCTGGTATTTTACCTTTGGAGGTTTTAAAACAATCAGCCGACGCCTGTATCAATTTCGATAATATGAATTTATCGTTATTAGAAATTTCACATCGTAGTAAAAATTATGTTGCAGTGATGGATGAAGCATGCGCATTAATAAAAGAATTATTTGAAGTTGGAGATGATTACGAAGTATTATATTTAGGTGGCGGAGCAAGTACACAATTTGCCATGGTTCCTTATAATTTATTAAGCGATACGGGTTATGCTGCTTATCTAAATACAGGTGTTTGGGCAAGTAAAGCCATTAAAGAATCAAAAATAATCGGTAGCACTAAAGTTATTGCCTCATCAGAAGACAAAAACTTTAGCTACATTCCTAAGGGATATGAAATGCCAAAAGATGCTGATTATTTTCATATCACATCAAATAATACTATTTATGGAACGCAAATAAAAGATTTTCCGAAATGTGAAGTTCCGTTAGTTTGTGATATGAGTTCTGATATTTTTAGTAGAAAAGTTAATGCAAAAGATTTTGCTTTAATTTACGCAGGTGCTCAAAAAAATATCGGTCCAGCAGGTAGCACAATGATTATGGTAAAAAAAGATGCGCTTGGTAAAACAGGTCGTAAAATGTTATCTATGTTAGATTATCAAGTTCACATTAAAGGTGAATCTATGTATAATACACCCCCAGTATTTCCGGTTTATGTAACAATGCTAACGTTACGTTGGTTAAAACAAAATGGTGGTATTAGCTGGATAGAAGGAGTCAATCAACAAAAAGCAGATTTACTGTATAATGAAATTGATAGAAATTCTTTATTTGTAGGAACTGCTGTAAAAGAAGATAGAAGTAATATGAATGCTTGCTTTTTATTAAGTAAACCAGAATTAGAACCAGAATTTGATAAATTATGGAAAAGCGCTAATATTGATGGTATTCGCGGACATAGAGATGTTGGTGGCTATAGAGCTTCTATGTATAACGCTTTACCTATTGAAAGTGTTCAGGTTTTGGTAGACGTGATGAAGGCTTTTGAAGCTAAATTCGCTTAATTATTTTTTACATACTAATTTACAAAGTAGCTCGTTATAAATAAATGAAGTCTATACTTTCATATCTAATAATAATGAGCTGTTTGGCTGTTTTTTCTCAAGACAAAGCGCCCGAATTACCAAAATTTTCTGTAAGAGGAAATGTGAGTATTCCTAAAGTAGTTTCAAGTAATGCTTTTCGTAACTCTTTTTCTGGCGTGGTGTGTGGAGATATGAATTTTAATTACAAAATAGCTTCAAATTTTTTTATAGGTACTGGTTATTCCTATACTTATTATAAATCGCAAAAAGTTTTTAGAGACAAAAATTTAAATGCAAACCTACAATCACAAAATGCATATATGAAGTTAGGTTACGATAAATTTTTTAGTGATAATGGCTTTGCCACGTTTTCATTAAATGCAGGTTATAATTTCAATACATACAGAGGTGTTATCTACAAAAGTGATTCACTAATAGGTAAATATCCCACAAAGTTTGCAAGCGCATTTGTAGAACCGATGATTGGGCTTTACTTTATTGTAGATCCCAATTTTGCAATAGGTGGGCATATTTCATACAGTTACAATTTTTCAAAATTTGATCCAACGTACCCTGGGTTTGATAAATATTTTGAATATAGTAAAGTAAAAAATAATTGGAATATGAGTATGATAAATTTAGGGTTTGGTTTTTATTATGGGCTAGCAAAAAAATAATTTTTTGTAATCAAATTTAAATTAATAGAACAACTACTCAAATCGTAAGCATTCAATTGGATCTAATTGAGATGCGCGTTTAGCAGGCAAATAACCACTAATCAAACCAACTGCTAAGCAAACTAAGAATCCAGTAATAATCCAAAACCATGGCATAAAAAAATCAGAACTCAAATTAAATGAAATTAAATTGGCGCAAATTATCCCCATTAATATTCCAAAAAAACCTCCGCCTATACAAATCACTACACTTTCAATTAAAAACTGCATTTTAATAGTTTCAGCAGTTGCGCCAAGAGCCTTTCTAATTCCAATTTCTTTGGTGCGCTCTGTTACTGATACAAGCATAATATTCATTAAACCAATTGAAGCTCCAATCAAAGTAATAATTCCAATAATAAGCGCACCCATAGAAGCTTTACTTGTTAAGCCAATGAGTATGCTTGCTAAATTATCGGCACGCGTGATTTCAAAATTATCTTCTTCTCCTAAAGGAACACTTCTAATTTTTCTGAATAAGCCAGTTGCTTCGCCAATTGCCAAATCTAGCCATTGCGAATTTTTGGCTAATACACTAATTGTAAAACTCATATCTGGTTTACTAAAATACTGACGTGCGGCAGTTAATGGAATAATACAAATTTTATCTCCTCCAAAGCCCATACTATTTCCCTTGCTGGCAAGAACTCCAATCACTTTATACTTACCTCCATTAATTGTTATATACTTATCTAATGCTTTTTGTTTGCCTTTAAATAAAGCAAACTCCACATCTTTTCCAATAATCACAATATGGGTTCCGCTTACTATTTCTTGAGGAGAAAAGTTTCTGCCTTTTTCTAGTTCATAACCACTGGTGAATAGATAATTTTCATCACCACCAAATACTTGAATATTGGGATTCGTTTTTTCCGTTTCAAATTTTAAACGAGAATTAAAAGAAGCCATTGTTGAAACCGCTGTTGTAACAGGAAATGCAAATTCGGTTTTAAATCTCATTGCTTCTTTATAATTAATGGAAGCATACTTTTTTAAGGCCCGTCCTCTTTTTGCAATTCTTACCGATGTAGATTTATTTCGTATTGTAAATGAGTTGGCTCCTAAACTCGTAAAGTTGCTATTGATAGAACCTTTCATTGCGTCAATCGCTGATGAAATGCCTACTAATGCAGTTATTCCAAAAAAAATTATCAGCATTGTTAAAAATGCTCGTAACTTATTTCCTTTTATGGAATCTGTGGCAACTTTAATATTTTCTTTGAGTAATAATGCCATGTTGTAAAAGTAAGCAATCTAATCAATTAGTTTTTACCGCTTATCTATAAAAATTTAGCTCACGTTATTACACTAAAAACTGCTCGTAGAAGCCGCCAATTTGTTTTTCCAAATCCACAAAATGTATCTCTAAAATCCACTCACGCTTTGTTCCTAAAGCGCCATGGGCAAACATATCCTTGTGGTTGTCTTGATGTATGTAATTATCTCTGCTTTCACTTTCAATTTTTTCGTGCGGAAAATTTCCTATCAAATGCCCTGCAATATCTCCACCAAATGTCCAACCATATTTAGCAGCTAACTCAACATTATAGTTATAATATTCTGCTCCAGTAATGGCAGTATGAGTAAAAAACCAATCTCGAGATTCTTTCCAAGCTAATTCAATATCTGCTTTCAATTTTAATTTTAAAGGATCATTACCAAGCACGTAAGTTCTACCAACATCTGCTTCCCAATCTTCGAATACAGGACCAAAATCAAAAAATAAAATGTCATCATTTTCAATCATTAAATCAGGTGGATTTTCGCGATAAGGATGTAAGGTATTTTTGCCTGCACGAACAATCCGTTTGTGCCAAAACTTTGTGATACCATATAATTCAAAAGCTAAATCAAATAATTGCTTATTTAATTCATTTTCTGTTTTGCCGGCTACAATCAATCCTCTTGTTTCAGCTTCATCAAATAAATGAATAGCTTTTCGTTCTGCTTCTAATAAATGTTTAATTTTATCCGTCATAAATATGTATTGCTAATGTAATATTCTATAAGTGATAAAGTTATTTAAATAAATCTAAAATAATACTGACGTAAATTAAATATAGCCTATCAGCCTATTTTAGGCATCGTAAATTGAAGGGTCTAATCAACTGAATTAAATACTAATAGATTCAATTAATAAAAAGGTCTTCATTTCTTTTATCTGCAAGGATTTTACAAAAAATCTATAAAAAGTCGTTCATCACTTTTTAGCGAATTTAGCATACTTTAGTAATAGTGCGGTTGCTTTTGGCGAAAGAGTGCGAACTACGATTTTTTAGGTGGCGCTGCGGAGGTTTTTAGAGCGATAAAAAATAGGAGTTGGTCTTTCGTCTTGGGTTTTTGGTTCTTTTTTGCCAAGCAAAAAGAACATTAGAAAGCATGTTTACTGATGTAGCGAACACTTATTAATAAATATTAATTTTCAATACTTATAAAAGTAACTGCAAGACGAATCTAAGTTTATTCTTAAATAAAAATGGAAAAATCGCTGGAATAATTAAAAAAATATAAGATGCAAGAATTAAACTATTTGGCATCCGTTTTAATAAACTTTTGAATAAATACTTTATCATCAATTATTATTTTGATGATGTAACATCCTCTAGCAAAATTTGATGCCGGCAATGTAACAAAGTTTAAACCAGTGGTACCTTTGCGAGTTATTTCCTCGTATCGAATTTGCCCGATGGAACTATAAATAGTTATTGTAAAATCAACATCCCTATTTAGTACAATTGGCAATGTGATATCGCCATCGGTAGGATTTGGAATAGGATTTGAAACTGAAATTTCATTTACATTTAACGCACTACATAAATAATTATTAGTCGTATTTTCATCTAGTGCGCCATTAACTGCTTCTATTTCAACACAAGTAATGTTATTTGAAGTTTCAATTTGCGAAGCACTTTTGGAAGAAAACGTATAACCATAAAAACTATTTGCATTTAATAATCCAGTCCAAGTTTCTTTAATATTCCCTCCGTCGCTTATTTGGTAATTCATATTAAAAGTTGTTATTGGAACAGAACCATAATTAGCCACATCTGCCGAAATAGTCATAAAGCCATCATTGTCCTTGATAGTTTTTACGCTTAAAATTGCCATATCTAAATACCTTTTATTAATGGAAATTGTTTTTGTTTTTGAATTTTTACATCCAAATTGGTCTACTAAATTTAATGAAATTGTATAAGTGCCTACATTAGTGAAGCTAGTGGTTGGACTTTGAACGGTTGTAGTTGGAATACCGCTAATGTCCCAATTGTAAGAGGTAGCGTTAGTTAGTGTTGGAGTAAAAGTGATGAGTGAACTACTATAATAATTTGAAATGGGATTCGTTGTAAAATCTGCTACCGGTAATGGTAATACAGTTAATAATTTAGTTGTAGAATCGATGCAACCAAAAGAATTTGTAACAACTAAACCTACAGTGTAAGTTGCAGCTATTGCTGAGGTAATTGTGGGCGTTTGCGCGGCTGAAAACTGAACATTATTAAATTTCCAAACGTTTGAGGATAAGATACCACTTTGTGCAGTGGATGAATTTGTAATTGTTGAGGTATCATTTAAACAAAGTGTAGGCAATGAAAAACTTGATACAGGTGGTAAAAACACATTAAGTATTTTTGAAGTGGTGGATACGCAACCATTAGTACCTGTAACTGTTAGTGTTACAGAATAAATTCCTGAACTTGTATATGTTTTTGAAACGCTTAATCCGCTTGATGTATTGGTGCCAAAATTCCATAATCTTGGGTGCGAAGCGCTTGGAGGTGGAACAATAGAATTATCTTGAAAAATGATGGGTGAAAAAGCACAAGCAGGACTATTAGTAAAACTTGCAGATATTTCGGCTCTAACAATAATTGTTGAAATAATAGAATCCTTGCAGCCAGCATTATTAGTTGCAGTTAATTTTACATTGTAATTACCTTGATTACTAAATAAATGTTTTGGTGTTTGCAAAGTGGATGTGTTTGCTAGCAGACTTATTGGATCGCCAAAGTTCCAATTTAAAGCGGTAATGAAATATCCAGCAGAGCTTGTACTTGAATTTAAAAATAAAGTGCTATCATTTTGGCAAGAAATACCATTTGAAAAATTAGCTGTTGGTTTTGGCGCAATATTAATAGTTTTGGATATAGATTGCTCACAGCCAGCATTAGTAGTAACTTTCAATGAAATAACATAAAGTCCAGTATCAGAATACGTATGAAATGGATTACCGAGCGTTGATGTATTAGTTGCCGACAGCACATCTCCAAAATTCCAATCATAACTAAAAATTGTATTTCCACTGGGAGGAACAGATAAATCTGTGAAATACACGATGGAGTTTATACATCCAATGCTTGTATTGAAATTAGCAGTAGGAGCAAACCCCACCACATTAACATTAATGGTATCTCTAGCTACACAATTATTAGTGTTGGTTACTGCTACTGAAACAGAATATTGTCCACCAGTATTGATTAGTAAAGAACTACTATTTGAACCAGTGCTCCATGTATATGTGAGTGCAGGAGATAAACCGGAGGTCAGCGTGATGTAATTTCCTGCACATAATGATGTGTCAGGGCCGAGAGAGGCTGTATTAGAAAAATTATCAATTATTATTTTTGCTGTATCCGATGTTATTGAGCAGCCAAGGGAATCGGTTATAGTAACATAATAATTACCAGCTTGATTAATATTGAAAATAGAATCTGTAGAATTATCTTGCCACTGAAATGAAAATTGTTTTTTTGAAAGATTTGTATTCCACAATAGCGAAGTATTTGAGCAAATTGCGCTTTGCAATGGTTTATTATAATTTGGCATATTCACCAAAATAGTATCAGAAGATAGTTTCCCAAAAATATTAGTGGCATTTACCCAGTATTTACCAGATTTATTAACAGATATAGTTGGCGTCGTAGCTCCAGTTGACCATTGATAGTTAGAATATTGGTTGTTGTTGGGGTTTACTAATTTTAAAATGGTATCGCAAACTGAAATTGTTGAAATATCATTAGGAAGTAAGACTTGTGGCGCATATTTGTCATTCAAGTATTTTTCAATTTGAAATACTTGAGAAGGATTTAACTGTTGATTATATATAATTATTTCTGCATATTCTCCGTTCCAATATCCATATGTGTTTCTATCATTGGTTATATATTCTGCTCTAAGGTTACCAGTAGCGGCTATGGAGAGAATGGAATAATTTATTGGTTTTACAACAATTGCAGGATTTACTAGATTGGTATTAATTTTCATCACACCAGCCGAAATAAATGGACTGATATAGGGTGTTCCAAATAGTAATGTGCCAGTACTTCCAATAAAATCACCAAAACTGCTATGGCCTAATATTGGGGGATAATCAGAAGAAGTTGCTCCATTGTATTTTAATACCATGAAGCAACTTCTAATAGAGTCAATTTCGTTAAAACTCATGAAATCATTTCCATCATAATTCATGACTTTGTGACTATTTAATAGAGATGAAACAACAGTAGGTTGTTTACTATTAGTATTTTGGTTAGCATGATTATTAAATCCAGACAGATCATAACATTTATTGATGTTGCTCCCTGAAGAAACTTGAACACTATCACCTGTTAACCATAATCTTAACCC
>JBIKOX010000208.1:0-5091 GCA_044357775.1 Bacteroidia bacterium
ATTATATCTAAGTTTTAAATTAGCTTACATTACAAATACTTGCGTAAGAGCAGTATTCACATTTTTCTTCGTCTTCTGTTTGGTTAAATTTTGTTGTAATAGAAATCATTTGCGAAATTTCTAATTTCAATTGATTTTCAAATTCTTCTAATAATTCGGACGTGAAATTTAAAATACCACCTCCTTTTACATCTTCTAGAATAAATTTCGGTTGTTCTTCAAATTTTTTAAATGGTATAATACAAGGTTGCAATTCTTCCGGCTTTGCTAAGTTGTTTTTAACCACTAACCAAGCATACATAAATAGCTGCAACATTTTATTGTATTTACTATCCTTGAATAAATCGTCAAAGTTTGTAAACTTAAATTTATCATCTGTTTTTACAGACGATTTATAGTCTATAACCCTAATATTATTACCTAATTTATCAATTCTATCAGCCGAACCTTTTAAATAAACCAATGTGTCAACGCCATTAATATTAATAGTTAATGAAGCCAAAAGTGTTTTTTCTAAATCAATTAAACTTAGTAATTCATTTGTTTTTTTTGAATTTTGAATCAATTTTAAATCATTTCGCAATAATTTATTCACGTATTCATATAAAACTTTTTGCTGTAAAAAGTTCTTTCCAAATTGGCTTTCTCTCTGACTAAAATAATTTTGAAAAATAAGATTAACACTATCTTCTGTTTTTGAAAGACACTCTCTAATATTTTCTTCTTTTAAAACTCTTCCAACAAATGGCTTATACAGTATCTCTAAACTCTCATGTAAAATTGAGCCTTGAGTATTAGCTTCGGCACTTTCTTCAACATCTTCTGTTTCTTTAATACCAACTCCATATCTAAAAAAGAAACGTAAGGCACAATCCTTATAGCTAATTAAGGCCGAAGGACTCAAGCCATCATATTGACTATTTGTGGTTAGTTTTTTTATTATAGGCGCTAAATTTATTTCGGTTTTTGAAATAGAAATAACATTACGATTACTTGCAGACAAGGCTCCGCCGCTTAACATCTGCTCTGTTATAGTATGCTGCTGATTATACTTTTTTAATTCGAATTGTAGTTGGGTAATGAATCTGCTTTTTTCACCTGAACCTAATACACTATGTTCTGTATTATAAGTAATTAAAACATTAGAGGCGCGTTGCAAAATTCTATAAAAATGATACGCATACACAGCATCTTTATCGCCATATAATGGCATACCGTGATAACGTTTTAAATCATTTGGAATAAATGAATTAGCAGATTTGCCTGAAGGTAAAACCCCTTCGTTAACACCTAATAAAATAATATTTTCAAAATCAAGTGTTCGTGTTTCCAACACTCCCATAATTTGTAATCCTTGCAAAGGTTCACCGATAAAAGGAACTGAAGCAGTTCCTATAATTTGCTTATATAAACTTTTTAAAGTTAGTAATGACTCTAAATAGTTGTGTGTTTGTATTAAAGATTGAAGTCTATTAAAATATTTTGTAAATACATGTAAATATTCTTTTTCTGCTGGTGACAATTGCAAGGCTTCATTATCGGATGAGTTAAATACAGAAATAATTTGAGACATAGCCGAAATTCCTTGAGAAGAATTTGACCAGGAATTAAATAAATTTTCAATGTATTTATAATTATCTAAAAATAATTCAGCAAGCACTTTATTGTTTAACCAAACATAATTTTTATCAATTATTTTTTGAATAATAACTTGCAGATTTATAGTGGGTTCAAATGATTTATAATATTTTTTAAATAAAGAATTTTGTAAAATTTTAAAAACATCAGCAAAATAAAAACTACTTGAAGCACCAACTTTTTGGGTGGACTGATGTAGGCTAATTAAATTATCAATTAAATCATAAATAGGAGACAACCGCAAAGGATATTCCATAGTAATATTTACAAGCTTTACGTCCTCTGGTAATTGTTTTAAAATTGGAAATAATAAACTTTCGTCAGCTAATACAACGGCCGTTTTATTAAGTGATTTACCTTCTTTAATCCATTGGTGCAACTGATGAGCAACAACCTGCGCCTGTCCCATTTGTTTGGGAACAGCAACTATATCAATGTGTTTTGGTATTTCGTTAAAGTAATTACCAATGTTAGTTTTAGTATCTAACCAACTGTTACTAAAATTTTTTCGCAAAAACAATCCTGCTTCATAAGTATCATTTTCAACATAATATTTATCGGCATCCCAAATAATGTTTGCTTTTTTATCTTTTACTAACTCCGAAAAAATGATAGTCTCCGCTTTATTCAAGGCATTAAAACCACAAATCAATAGTTTATTGAATTGATTAATGTAAGCGGAATTCTTATAACCCTCCACTGATTTACGATACATTAAACCCTGGTACGCTTGTTTTTTTTGAAGTAATAATTTTGTAAACTCATGATAAATAGTTCCCATTTGGAACATAAAATCAATATAATCTTGTTGAGTATTAGTTAAATTATTTGCACTCAAACTCCAGTTTTCAATCTCCTTTATTTCTTTTAAATTTTGATATAATGAATTTGTATCTACTAAATAACGATCAGCTTCATTAAAATCCTGCAGCATTAACGTTCCCCATTTAGCAAAAGCATCAAATGGTTCGGCTTTTTCTTTTAAAATAGAAGTATAAACTTGATACAAATCACAAATTAAATCAATACTATCGGCTTGTTGTAATCCTGATAGTTCAGTAACTAATTCCTCAGCACTAATAATAGTTGGTAACCATATTGTTTTTTGAAAAACCTTTGCTAAATGCTGTTTTAAATATAAAGCACCTCGCTTGTTTGGCAATACAATACACAAATTCTCGGTTTCATTTTCGTGATGCTCAAAAATGTATTGTGCTATATATTTTAAAAATGGGATCATTTGGCAAGAATTAAAAACACCTATTAAAGTCTAGAAATTTAGCGAAAAACAACCTTATAAAGTCACTAGTTCATAAAATAAGTTTAGAGTAATTAATTTACGCGTAAATAAAATATAAAACCTTTTATTTTTTCAGCAAAGATTTATTCACCTTCTTTATTTCATTTTCAATTTCGGTTTTAGACCAATTAGGATGAAAGGTGGTTTGCGTTTTAAATTGTTTTTCTTTTTCAAGCGCTAATTCTAGTATAGGCTTTGCGTTTTTAGCTCCACCTCCAAATATTTCTGGCATGTTAAAAACATTTTGAGCTTTTACTAAATAGGCTCTTGGATTATTAGCATTTAACCTAACAGCTTCATTTGCATATTTAAGAGATTGACTCCCATATTTTAATGTCCTCAAAGTTTCACTTGCAGCAATCCTTGCAGCACAAATCATTGATTTTAAAACGGAGATTTCTGAATTATACGATTCGAGTGAATCAGCCTTTTTTACTAAACGCTCTGCTTTATCGCAAAATATATCAATCTCTGATTCTTTTTTTTCAAATGCCACTAAAACATTGCATAAACTTGCATAATAATAAGGTAACCATTCTTTTTTTTCGGTTATTGCAATAGAAGAAAATGCATCAGCTAATTTTTGAATATCATTTATTCCCTTTGCTGTTTTAAAAGCAGACAATTGATTATTCATTGCTTGTTTATATGAATAATTTTGCGCTGCTCCGTTTACTTGTACGATGCAAATTAATAGTATTAAAATATAGTATTGAAATTTTAAATGATGCATTGCGTATGAGAGGTATAACAAAATCTAATTAAATATAGTTTAACTTAAGCAAAAGTAATTCAAATAAAGAAGGTAGCTCTATTTCATCCACTACAGAAAATAAAAAAATGTTAATATTTTGTTATTAAATATATTTGATTATCTTTGCACCGCAATCTGATTTAATCTTTGCATCCAATACATTGTGATCGCGCCTACGTCGGGCTATAAATTGTTCACAGCTACTGCGGAAATTAAATCTTAGTTAGCAGCTAGTAATAATAATTTAAACAAAAACAAATGACATTTCAAGAATTAGGCTTGGAGCCAATGCTCCTAAAAGCCGTGACGGAGATGGGCTTCGAAAATCCTACGCCTATCCAAGAACAAACTATTCCTCAGTTGAAGGATAAATCTACCGACATGGTAGCCCTTGCACAAACAGGAACAGGAAAAACTGCAGCATTTGGCCTGCCTTTATTAATGAAGTTAGATTTAAACTCTCGCTTTACACAATCTTTAATTTTAGCACCAACTCGTGAGTTATGTGTTCAAATCAGTAAAGATTTAATTAACTATTCAAAATTCCTTAACGGATTAAGAGTAACAGCCGTGTATGGTGGCGCACCTATTATGGCTCAAATCCGTGATATAAAATCGGGTTCTCAAGTAATTGTTGCAACTCCAGGTCGTTTAATCGATTTAATTGAACGTAAAGCAATCGACTTATCTCATGTGGATGTAGTTGTGTTAGATGAAGCAGATGAGATGTTAAATATGGGCTTTAAAGATGATTTAGATCAAATTTTAAGCAACACTCCTCCAACAAAAAATACTTGGTTATTTTCCGCAACAATGCCTCGCGAAGTTGAGCGTATTGCAAGCAAATACATGGAAAATCCTTTATCTATTTCTGTGGGTAAAAAAAACCAAGGAGCTGAAAACATTTCACACATTTATTACACGGTAAATCAACGTGATCGTTATGCTGCATTAAAACGTATTGCAGATTTTTATCCAGATATATTTGGTATTGTTTTCTGTCGTACAAAAGCAGAAACTCAAGAAGTGGCAGATAATTTAATTAAAGATGGTTACAATGCTGATGCATTACATGGAGATTTATCTCAAGCACAACGTGATTTAGTAATGAAACGTTTTCGTAGTCGTACATTACAAATGTTAGTTGCAACTGATGTAGCTGCTCGTGGTATTGATGTAAATAATGTAACTCATGTAATTAATTATAACTTACCTGAAGAAGCAGAAAACTATACGCACCGTTCTGGTCGTACTGGTCGTGCGGGTAAAACAGGTATTGCCATTGCAATTGTTACTCCACGTGAAGTAAATAAAATTAGAGATATTGAACGTATTATTCAAAATACATTTACTAAAGCTGATGTGCCAGATGGTGTAGCTGTTTGCGAAAAACAATTAT
>JBIKOX010000187.1:0-5692 GCA_044357775.1 Bacteroidia bacterium
ACGAGTCCTCCAATCTAATATCCATCAAAATTAAATCTGCTGAGTTTGTTTTAAAGTACTCTATGGCATCCCAACCACTCTCAAAGCAAGCTACTACTTCGTGGCCTAAATTAGCTACATACAACTTGTGTAATTCCTGAATGATATAGTCGTCTTCAACGATAACAATCTTTTTTTTCATTTGCTTAAATTATTACTTTTTTTAGTATTCATAACTTTTCCCGAATTGGTTTCGGAATGGTTTAGCCAGTTTATCTTAATCTGTATTTTGATAAAAACGGCTATTTAATATTTACTTTATATTTTTTATTTTAATAGTACTCAATTAGTTTTTCGATTTGCCAATTACAATCGATTTTTCAGTTTTTATATTGTATTAATTTATACTATTACTTTCATAGAATTGCCATGAATTTTTCAATCTAAATCGTAAATATAATAAAAATATACTTAGGTCACTCTTTTAACAATTAATATCGGCTAGCGCACTTTTTAGACCATAATTTTAGTATATTTGAAATCTTTACATGGATTTTTTTTTAATGTAATTTTTTTATAAAATACAGAAAATTTCAATTTATAAATTCAGACATAAAAAATATAATTATGCAAGTTCAACAATCGGTATTTAATTCAAAAGAGGAAATTTTAGAATCATTAAAAAATTTTGACGCTTCCTTGTACGATTTACATTTTATATTTTCACACAAAAACTATTTAACCGACGAAGCAATTTTAAGTCAAATTAAAGTAAGTTTTGCAAATACAATAATTATGGGCTGTTCTTCGGCAGGAGAAATTGGCGCAAAAAAAGTAGTAGATGGATCGTTAGTGTTAACCTCTGTAAAGCTTTTAAAATCAAAAGTAAAAAAGGCATCGGTTGCATTAAATCACATGAGTGATTCTAAAAAAGCAGGAGAATATTTAGCAAAGGAGTTAGCAGATAAAGATCTTAAAAATGTGTTTATTTTATCGGATGGCTTAAACGTAAACGGAACAAGGCTAGTAGAAGGAATTAATTCAATATTAGATTACAAAGTAAATGTTTGCGGTGGTTTGGCTGGCGATAATGGAGATTTTATTAAAACGTATGTAGCTGATATGGAAAATAATTTTGTTTCTAATTGTATATCAGCTGTTGGTTTTTATGGCGATGATTTAGAAACAAGTTCTGGCTCTTTTGGAGGTTGGGATAGCTTTGGTATTGGTAGAGTAGTGACAAAAAGTGTTGAAAATGTTGTTTATGAAATTGATGGACAGCCTGCATTAGAATTATATAAATCATATCTGGGCGATTTATCAAAAGAATTGCCAGGTTCTGCTTTGTTTTTTCCTTTAGAAATGAAAGAAAGTGATAATTCTGAAATGTTAGTAAGAACAATTTTAGGAATTAACGAAAAGGAAAATAGTTTAACATTTGCCGGAAATATTGCCGAAGGTGCTTTGGTTAGATTGATGAAAACAAATGTAAACAGAGTAATTGAAGGTGCCGAAAAAGCAGCTAGCATGGCTAAAGAAACTTTATCAAAAAAAACGCAATTGGTTTTAATGGTGAGTTGTGTTGGTCGTAAGTTAGTTTTAAAACAATTGGCTCAGGACGAAATAGAAGCCGTAACTGATTCTTTTGATGAGGATGCAGTATTTGCCGGATTTTATTCTTACGGAGAGTTATCTAAGTTAAAGGGCGAACACTATTGTAATTTGCATAACCAAACAATGACGTTAACTGCCATTTCTGAACTATGATAAATGAAGAGTTTAATAGATTGCTTAAGCGTCAAATAAAAATACATTTTGGCGGTACTGATGCTATTCCTGAAAACTTAATAAAATTTATTGAAGACGTAAATACTTCTTATAAAGACTATGATAGAAATTTAGATCATCTTGAACATGTATTAAACATGAGTTCTGAAGAATTAATTAAAACCAATAAAGAACTTCATGAACTAAATACACAAAATGAACAAGTTATAGAACTAAAAACGTCTAAATTAAAAAAAGCAACTTACAATTTACAAAATGCCGAAAAAATAGCTGGGTTGGGAAATTTTAGTTGGGATGTTTCTACTGATAAACTTGAACTATCCCAACAAATGATAGAAATGTGTCAAATAGTTTCATTTGATTCAAATTTCAAACTTAATAATTTCACAGATAGTTTTGAAAATTCAGAAGAGATAAATTCAGCTATTCAATACGCGATTAAAGAGCATAAAAAATTTGCATTAAATAATGTTCGTATTAAAAACAACGAACGTTATTTTGTGATGGAAGGCGAGCTGCTTAAAGAAAGTTTAAGAGATAACAATCATTTATTTTTAGGAGTATTGCAAGATGTCACATTATCCAAATTAAAAGAAATAGAACTTAATGACACGCTTGATGCTTTAGAAAATTATAAAAAAGCAATTGATTATTCAGCCATCGTTTCCAAGAGTGATCAAGAGGGAATTATTACATATGTAAACGATAAGTTTAAAGAAATAAGCGGCTACACCGCAGATGAATTAATTGGTGCAAAACATAATATTGTTAATTCGCACTACCACAATAAAGATTTTTTTAATCGAATGTGGAAAACCATTAATAATGGCGAAGTATGGAAAGATATTATTAGAAATCAAAAAAAAGATGGAACGTATTATTGGGTAGATTCTACCATTGTCCCATTTATTAAAAATGGGGTCATTCAGGAGTTTATTTCCATTCGATTTGATATTACTGAAAAAATGATGATTCACCAAAAAGTTGAAGAGCAAAAAAACTTTTATGAATCTATATTAAATAATATTCCTGTAGATATTGCTGTATTTAATAAAAATCATCAATATTTATTTGTTAATCCAATAGCTGTTGGTAATAAAATTATTCGCGAATTTTTAGTTGGGAAAGATGATTTTGATTATTGTAAACAGTTTAATAAAGATATTTCAATAGCTCAAAGTCGAAGAGCTTTTTTTCTAGATGTATTAAATAAGAATACTAAAATTGAATTTGTTGATGAATCATTATCTGTGGAGGGGAAAATTTCCTATCGTTTAAGACGATTTTCGCCTATTTACAGAGAAAATAATGAATTTTTGTTTATGATTGGTTTTGGCATTGATATTACCGAAAAAATTGAACAAGAAATACAACTGAAACAATCCGTTGACGAAAAGCAAAGTTTATTGGGTGAAGTGCATCATCGGGTTAAAAATAATTTGGCTTTAGTAACTGGTTTAGTGGAATTACAGGGGGCTAAAATTACCGATCCGATAATGAAATCTCACCTTATTGAAATTCAAAATCGAATTGCTGCCATGTCGTTAATTCACGAAAAGTTATATAAATCTTCTAATTTTTCTAAAATTGATTTAAAAGATTATTTACATGATTTAATCGTGTCACTCAGCTCATTTTTTAATAAAGGTGGAAATATTGATGTTAACTTTGATTTAGAACAAATTTTCGTTTCAAATAAAAAAGCTATACCCATTGCCTTAATTGTAAACGAATTAATTACGAATGCATTTAAATATGCATTTAAAGAAGTATTAAAAGGGACAATTAACGTTAAACTAAAATGCATTGAAAATCAAGTTGAACTATCAATTAGCGATAGTGGAGATGGAATTGATAAAGATTTTAATATTTCAAAATCGAGTTCACTCGGCTTTAAATTAATTACTATATTTACTAAGCAACTAAAAGGAACACTGAATTATTTTAATAACCCTGGATTAACCGTAACTATAACTTTTAAAAATGAAGAAGAAAGTATTGATAGTTGAAGATGATCAACTTTTAGCTTATTTAATGGAACAATATGTTGTTAATTGCAATTGTGAAGTGGTAGGTTCAGTTGATAATGGTGAAGAAGCTATATCGTTTGTAAAAGAAAATACCCCTGATTTTATTTTAATGGATATTAGAATAGAGGGATCATTAGATGGAATTCAAACTGCCATTTTAATAAACGAAATAAAAGAAATAAAAATCATTTTTATTTCTGGCAATAGCGATGAGCAAACCTCTTTGCGGGCATTAAAAACAAACATGATCGCATTTTTAGTAAAACCAATTCAACAAATTGAATTAAGCAAATTACTAGCTTAATTTTTTTTCAATAAAACACATCACCATTATTTAATAAAGTACTATGTCAAAAACAAATTCAGTAGGAAAAGCCATTCATGAAATGCATGAAAATTTGCTCCATTTAACAGAGCAGCATAACGAAAATAGTTGGCTGCAAAATGGCAAAGAACGACTAAATGAGATTTTAAGAGGTGAGAAAAAAAGTGATTTTTTTGGAAAAGAATTGCTTTCATTTTTCTCCGATTTTTTGGGTAGTCAGCTTGGAACTTTTTATATTGCAAATTCAGAAAACACTTTATTGTTAGCGCATTCTGCTGGAACTACCGGGCAAGTGCCTGCTATTATTACAAAAGATAATTCATTAATTGGGCAAGCACTCACAACTAAAAAAGTAATTATTTTAAATGAAGTTGACAATGATTATTTTAAAGTTTCCACTTCTTTAGGTTCTGCAAAAGCTGCATCTGTTATTATTATTCCTTTATTTGTGTCTAATAAAATGGTAGGCCTTGCAGAAGTTGGTAAACTTAGTGCTTTTACATCGCTCGAATTACGTTTTATTGAAGATATTACAGAATCCATTGCTATTTTTATAAATACAATTTTAGCAAAGGCTGAATTAGAAAAATTAGTATATGAATTAGATAGTAAGGAACAAGAATTACAAAATCAAATTAAAGCCATTAATAAAGCGGCGTTGGTTATAGAATTTGATACAAAAGGAGTTATCCTTCATGCAAACGACCTATTCTTAAAAATAATGGGTTATAAAAATCAAGAACTAATCGGTCAACATCATAAACTATTGATTGCAAAAGAAATTGATTATGATTCTGAATATTCAAGTTTTTGGAAAAGCTTAAATGATGGCAACAGTGAGACTGGTGAGTTTTGCAGAACAACAAAAGATAATAAAGTTGTATGGTTGCAATCAAGTTACAATCCTGTGTTTGACGAAAACGGAAAGGTTTATAAAGTAATTAAAATTGGTTATGAAATAACTGAATTAAAACAACAGCGAATTGAATTAGACAAACTAACGCTCAATTTAAACCAGCAAGTTGAAGTTTTAAATAAAACAGCCATTGTTTCCGAAGCAGATGCCGATGGAAACATCATTTTTGTAAATGATTTTTTCTGCGAAATTTCTGAGTATTCGCGAGAAGAATTAATTGGTCAAAACCATCGTATTTTAAAGTCTGGTAAACAACCCAACGGTATTTTTGTTGGGATGTGGAAGGCTATCAGCTCAGGTTTAATGTGGCAAGGAGAAATACTTAATATAAGTAAAACCGGTAAGTATTATTGGGTACAAACAACCATCATGCCTTTTAAAAATAAAGACGGCAAAATAGAAAAATATGTAGCCCTTCGTTTTGATATTACTAAACAAAAAGAAAGTGAAGAATTAAAAAAGCAACTTGAAAGTACAACGTTAAATTTAAATCAACAAGTTTCAGTTTTAAATAAGGCTGCTATAGTTTCAGAAACGGATGCCGATGGAAATATTATTTTCGTCAATGATTTTTTCTGTTCAATTTCAGAATACACAAGGGAAGAATTAATTGGTAAAAATCACAAAATTCTTAAATCCGGAAAACAACCTGAT
>JBIKOX010000211.1:0-5068 GCA_044357775.1 Bacteroidia bacterium
CGGCCTACTAACTGGAAACAAAGCTCAAATTGTAACCGGAGCTATCTTATGTTTAGATTGCACAGAGGAAATTGTAGAGGAAGCTATTCGAAAGAAATGTAATTTAATTATTGCTCACCATCCAATTATTTTTAGTGGCTTAAAAAAAATAAATGGTAATAATTACGTGGAACGAACAATTATAAAGGCCATACAAAATAATATTGCTATTTATGCTTGTCACACAAATTTAGATAATGTAAAATTAGGAGTTAATAAAAAAATAGCAGACAAGCTTGGTTTAATAAATACCCAAATTTTAGCTCCAAAAAAATCATTGTTAAAAAAATTAGTCACCTTTATTCCTACTTCTCATTTAGAACATGTGCGAGAAAATTTATTTAATTCAGGAGCAGGTAATATTGGTAATTATGATAAATGCAGCTTTATTTTAGATGGAGTTGGTAGTTTTAGAGGAAACGAAAATTCACATCCTTTTATTGGAGAAAAAAATAAATTAAGTTTAGAAAAAGAATGTAGATTAGAGGTTATTTATGAAGCAGTTAATGAATTTCAAATTATCAAAGCTCTAAAGCAAAGTCATCCATACGAAGAAGTTGCATACGATATTTACCAACTAGAAAATACATACCAAAATATTGGATCAGGTATGGTAGGAGAACTAGAAGAACCTATTTCCGAAATTGATTTTTTAGATCGCTTAAAATCTGTTTTTATGTTAAAACTTATTAAACATACGCCGTTATTAAATAAATCCATTAAAAAAGTGGCTCTTTGTGGCGGTAGTGGAAGTTTTTTATTAAAAAACGCAATAAATTCAAAATCAGATATTTACATAAGTTCAGACTTTAAATATCATGAGTTTTTTGATGCAGAAAGCAAAATATTAATTGCGGATATAGGACATTATGAAACAGAGCAATTTACTCCTGAAATTTTTTATGAGATTATATCAAATAAATTTCCTACTTTCGCAAGCTATTTAACGGAATCAAACACTAACCCAGTTAATTATTATTAAACTATGTGCGCTAAAATCAAAGAAAAAATTGATGCATCTATCGAAGGTAAACTTCGTGCTTTATATGAATTACAAATTATCGATTCTAAAATAGATCGTATTAGAACTGTTCGTGGTGAGTTGCCGCTTGAAGTGCAAGATTTAGAAGATAGCGTTGCTGGTTTAGAAACTCGCGTAACAAATTTAATGCAAGAGTTAACTGATTTAAAAGATCAGGTAACTGAAAAAACTCAAGCGATAAAGGACTTTAAAGCTAATATAAAAAAATATGAAACTCAACAAGGTAAAGTAAGAAACAATCGTGAATATGATGCTATTACTAAAGAAATAGAATTTCAAAATTTAGAAATTCAATTAGCAGAAAAGCGTCTAAAAGAAAATAGTTTCGCAATTGAGCAAAAAACTGAAATTGTAGAAAAATCACAACACGATTTTTCTGAACGCCAGAAAGATTTAAAATTAAAAAAATCAGAATTAGACGAAATCATTTCAGAAACTGAAAAAGAAGAAAAAGATTTGATAAAGTCTTCTGAAAAAGCAAGTGAGGGAATTGAAGATAGATTAATTAATGCTTATAAAAGAATTCGCAGTAATACACGTAATGGCTTAGCAGTTGTGCCTGTTGAGCGTGATGCTTGTGGAGGTTGTTTTAATAAAATACCACCACAAAAGCAATTAGATATTAGAATGAATAAAAAAATATTAGTTTGCGAACATTGCGGTCGTATTATGGTTGATCCAAATCTAATCGCTTCAGAAGCTTAATAAAAAATAATAATATAGTTCATAATTAAACCGATTTCATAGATTTCGGTTTTTTTTATTTCAAACTATTGGTTAATGTACGGTAACACAAATTACCAAACGAGTTTTCACCATTATAATATTTCTTGTAAATCTATATCTCCACGATTTTTTTAATAAGAGTTCAATTAGGATAATAAATATTTTTAAAAAAATACATTTACAGTGATATAAGTCAGCAAATAAAATTACGTAGTTAATTTACATGGAACATCTAATACAATAATTTCACTTCAATAGAATTTTCCCTTAGCAATTTTTTACTAATGAAAGTTCAAACAATTGAAATTGTATGTTTTCAAGATTACTACATATTTTACTATCGTTTATAATTTTTCCATTATATCTTTTTTGTCAATGTGGACCAGCAACACCTACTTTTTCTGTTAATCTCAATGGTAATCCCGCAGGAATATGGCTAAGTCCAAATGTTATTCGAAATGATTTGTGTTGCGGCCAAACAGGGGTTGTTTGCGTAAAATTCATTATCACACTTGACCCAGCAGCGACAGGTATTACATTTAGTATTTTTTCTGGTGCGGTTCCGTCAGGGGCCCTATATTATCAAATTGGTTGCGGACCGCCAACAGCTTTAGGTTCGGCCATTTGTCTTTCTGGACCCGGACCACACATATTAACCTTTTGTAAACCTGGTAATAACGCTAATGTTTATCAGATTACTTCAATTCCAAAACCTTTAGCTGGCGCAGATATAAGCATTAATGATGGTTGCACAAAAATTTTAAGTGCATCTGGATTTAATCCTTCAACGGTCACTTGGAATTCTATATATCCTGGTGTAACAGGTGCATATAATAATTATTTATCTTGCACATCCAATTGTCTAACTCCAACTGTTGTGGCTTCAGGAACTGCTCCAGCATTTGTTGATTATTTGGTATGTGGGCAACCAGCCGCGCAATGCAATTTTAATACTATTTGTGATACCATAAGAGTACAATTCAATCCGTCACTTAATGTTAGCATTATTCCAATAAATCCTACTATTTGTTTTGGACAAAGCACAACAACACTTACCGCAATTGGTTCTGGAGGCACTCTTCCATATAGCTATTTATGGAATAATATCAATACATCACAAATTATAAATGCTGGAGTTGGTAACTATAATATACAATTATCAGATGCTTCTGGTTGCCCTCCTGTATATAGTTTAGTTACGGTAAGTGCTTTTTCGGTTCCAATTTCTGTAAACGCAGGACCTAATCAAATAAAGTGTTTTCAAAATCCACTAGCCATTCTTAATTCAACCATAACAGGCGCAAGTGGCGGAGCTTGGTCTGGAGGCACCGGAACTTTTAGTCCTAATAACTTTAGTGTTGCAAACTTATCCTATTTTCCTTCAATTACCGAACTTACAAATGGTTTTGCAAATTTAATTTTAACTACAACCGGAAATGGAAGTTGTCCAGCAAAACGAGACACATTGAGAATAACATACTCAGGATTTACGGCAGCTATAACATCAAGTGTTTCAAACGTCTCGTGTTTTGGTAGTTTAGATGGTTCAGCAACTATTCAATTAACTGATGGAGTTCTACCATACTCTTATCTTTGGAATACCTCACCAACGCAAACAACATCATCAATTTCGAATTTAGCAATCGGTATATATTCTGTTACAGTTCAAGATGGTATAGGTTGCACTTCTCAAGCAACAGTTAGCATTAATCAACCACCCGTTTTAGTCAATAATTCAGTAATTTCAGATGTTTCTTGCTTTGGTTCGAACAATGGTTCAATTACTGTTGCGGCTGTTGGAGGAACTAGTCCATATAATTATACATGGTCTATTTTAGGACAAACTAACTCTTCAATAAATAATTTAACGGTTGGGAACTACTCTTTGATTATTGCAGATGCTAATAATTGTATCAAGACAGCAACTTTTAATATTTCTCAGCCATTGCCATTAATATGTGCATTGAATCATGTAAATGTATCTTGTTTTGGCGGCAGTGATGGAAGTATAGCTACTACAATATCTGGTGGAACTCCCTCTTATTCTTTTTATTGGGAACCAAATGCCGCAACTAATCAAAATGCAACGGGACTTTCTGCGGGAATTTATACACTTACAGTAACAGACAATTTTAGCTGCACAACAATAAGCACTTCAACAATTAATCAACCAAATCCTTTAGTTGCAACAACTTCAGCAATTAATGAAACTTGCAATTATTTTAATGATGGCGTTGCAACCGTTACACCATCTGGTGGTATTGCAGCGTACGCATATTCTTGGAGTCCTGGTGGACAAACAACAGCAACTATTGCTCAACAAGCAAGCGGTACATATTCGGTAATAGTAACTGACAGCAAAGGATGCTACGCATCCGCGATTACTTTGATTTCTGAACCTTCTACTTTAGTTGTAGGATTTGTAAGTCAAAATAATGTAAGTTGCTTTGGAGGTAATAACGGTTTTGTTCAAGCAAGTCCATCAGGAGGAACACCAAATTATACTTATCTTTGGAATCCAATAGGTGTTACTAATTCTTCAATAAATAATGTAACAATTGGCAACTACACATTAATCGTTACTGATGAACATAATTGCGTTGCAACAAATACAATAACACTAGCCCAACCTGATGAGTTAATAATAAATTCAACTATTACAAACGTAACTTGCAACGGAGGTAGCAATGGATCTATTGCATTGACGCCTAGTGGCGGAACTTTGCCTTACACATTTTATTGGTCAAACGGCGGTCAAATAACATCCTCAATTTCAAATCAAATAGCAGGAAATTATGCAGTTATCGTAACAGATGCAAAGGGTTGTGCTACAAATTACACATTGGCAATTACTGAACCTATGCCTATTACTATAGCATTTACAACTACAAATGTATCTTGTTTTAATGGAAATGATGGCTCTATTTCATCAACGATTAGTGGTGGAACTTCATCTTATACTTATAATTGGACTTTTAATTTATCCACTAATCAAAACATTTCGGCGCTTTCTGCGGGAATTTATACACTTAATTTATCAGATAGTTTTAGTTGCACAGCATCCAATACAGTTTTAGTTACAGAACCCAGTATTTTGGTACTTTCTACTTCACATGTAAATGAAACTTGCAATTATCTTAATAATGGTTCAGCATCTGTTATAGCTAATGGAGGCAATCCAGGTTACTCATACGCATGGAGTGCAGGCAGCCAAAACACGTCCAGTGCGATTAATCTATCAAGTGGAACTTATACTGTTAT
>JBIKOX010000189.1:0-5574 GCA_044357775.1 Bacteroidia bacterium
ACAACTCATACCATGCCGGTAAAAGCAGTTTGCCTGATGGTACAACAAATGTAAATTCTTGTTCTATTGGCATTGAATTAATGACTTCCTACACAGAATCTCCAACCGAACAACAACTAGCAGCTCTTTTAATTTTAATAAATCAAATAAAAAAAAGACACCCAATTAAATACGTTTTAAGACACAGTGATATTGCACCTGTGCGCAAAACAGATCCTTGGAACATGAATTGGGATGACTTTAAAAATAGGTTACTCGATACAAAAAAATAAACTTGTAATTATAAAAAAAGACTTCACAATTACGTGAAGTCTTTTTTAAATAATTAAGTTGATAATTTTTTAGTTTACTTTTATTAATTCTACATCAAATACTAACCAAGCATTAGGAGGAATAACTCCACCTGCTCCATTGGCTCCATAACCTAATTCAGATGGAATAATAAACTTAGTTTTCCCTCCTTCTTTCATTAATTGCAAACCTTCTGTCCAACCTCTAATTACTTGATTTAAGCCAAATGTAGCAGGCTCACCTCTATCCACTGAACTATCAAACTTAGTTCCATTTAATAAATATCCTGTGTAATGTACCGTAACCTGATCAGTTGCTAATGGCGATTTACCTGTTCCTTCAACTTGAGTTATGTAACGTAAACCACTTGCCGTTGCAGTAGCGCCTCCATAAGTTTCGTTTAGCAATTTATCCATATTTTCTTTTTCAGCTTTTGCTTTTGCTTCAGCTTTAGCTCCAACATTTGCTTTTTCAAAGTCAAATACTTTTGCAGCATCAAACGCTTCAGCATCTTTACCTTTTCTTAAAATGGTTAAATGTGTTAGTGTATCGTTACCAATAATTTTATTTACCACATCCATTCCTTCTACTACATTTCCAAAAACGGTATGCTTACCATCTAACCAATCTGTTTTTACATGTGTAATAAAAAACTGACTTCCGTTAGTTCCTGGTCCAGCATTTGCCATTGACAAAATACCAGGTCCAACATGCTTTAATGTTTCATCAAATTCATCGCCAAATTTATAACCTGGGTCACCGGTTCCTGTTCCTAAAGGACAGCCACCTTGAATCATAAAGTTAGGAATAACTCTGTGAAATTTTAATCCATCATAATAAGGAATACCTTCCGCTTTAGCAGTATTTTTAATTACGCCTTCTGCTAAGCCAACAAAGTTAGCTACCGTCATTGGTGTTTTTTTAAACTCTAGGTTACAAATAATTGTTCCTTTTGATGTTTCAAATTTGGCATACATGCCATCAGCTTGTTTACTTAAAAATTCTTTATCCATTTTGCTTAATTTTGGTTTTTTAGGTTTATCTGGGTTTGCAATTAATCCTGAGGATATAACAGCAAAAAGAGAAGCTAAAATTATTTTTTTCATTTGATTTAATTATTACTATTTCATTGATTCAAAAACTATTGCTGTGTTTGCATTTGTTGAGGAGCCCCCGCTTTAAAATCTAACAACTCAACTTCAAATAACAAGCTAGAAAACGGAGGAATTTCTCGACCCATTCCTGAAGAACCATACCCCAAATTAGAAGGTATAATTAATTTTGCCTTACTGCCTTTTGTCATTAATTGAATTGCTTCTGTCCACCCCGGAATAACGCGATTCAAAGGGAAAGTAGCAGGTTCACCTCTATCAATTGAACTATCAAACTTAGTTCCGTCTAATAAAGTACCAGTATAATGCACTATAACTTCATCAGTTGCAGTAGGATGCTCTTTACCTTTTCCTTTTTGCGTTTCAATAAAAATTAAGCCACTTGCCGTTGGTGCAGTTTTAATATTATTTGCTGTTAAGTATTGCTCTAATTTAGGTTTTTCAGCTACACTCATTCTTGCAATTTCTTCTTCTTGCTTCTTTTGATTTTCCTCTAACTCTTTTTTGGTTTTAATATCAACCAATTTTACAGTTACTACTAATTTATCTCCTGGCTTAGCAAAAGGGGGTAACGCCTCTAATTTATTAGTTTTTAAGAAAAATGAATCTGCACTTATTATAAATGCCGCACTATCATTTTTTGCCATCATGGTAAAGCCTTCTTCTAAGCTCCCAATAAAACTAGATTTAGGTAAAATGTTACGGATAACTCCTGAGCCATCTTGAGAATTTGATTGCGAATCAAATAAAACAGAATCAGTTGTTGCACGTTTTAAAGCGTAAATTACTTTAAAACTAATTCCATCTCCCTCAACAGCCTTAACGCCTTCTTTATCCTGAGTAAAAAATTTATAATGTAATCCGTTTTCAGCTTTTGTAAAGCCGTCAAACTCTGATTTGTTACAAGAGAAAAGTCCTACAACAATTGCAGAACTTAATAGCACAGTGATTTTGTTCATTTGGTTTATTTTATATCTATTAATTTTAAATTATAAACTAGTGGTGTGTAGGGCGGAATAGAACCATTACTGCTACCTAACTCTCCAAAAGCCAGTCGCGAAGGTACTATTATTTTTGTAGATTCTCCTTTTTTTAATGATCCAATAACAATATTTAACCCTTTTATGACTTGATCAGGAGTTCCATAAATAAATTCGATATTTTGTTCAGATTCTCCAAAAGATTTTCCATCTAAAAAAGTGGTACTATAGCTCAACTTAACCATTTTTCCGCCACTCACTTTTTCTAAATTAGTAGTTGTTTTCTTTAATGTATAAATTCCATTTGCATCTGGCTTTACAAACTTATAATTTTGGAGTAAATAACAATCAATAAGCTGCAACTCCTCAAGTTCAGCGTCTTCCTCCTCGTCATTACCAACAGCGTTTTTTTTCAATGCAGTGTATTCAGCTTTAGAAATAATTTGAGTTAACTTTATATCAAGTTTAACGAGAGAATCGTTTTTACAAAAATAAGGAACTATGGTGTCAAAATAATCTCTAAAAAACGCCCTTGGATGAATCAAAAATGATACGCTATCGCCTTCTACCATTTTTAAAAAGTAGCTGTTGCACGAACCTATAATTGACTTTGAATTTAATGAAACGTAAAGGCCATTTACAGCATCGTGTTTTGTGTCCCAAAATACTGAATCTGATTGTGTTTTCATTACAGCATCTAAAACAACTACATGATCATTTTTAGGAATTTCATTACCGTCACCAATAGCAAGGATTTTATAATAATACCCTTGAGCACTTCTACTATAACCATCTACTTGATTTGTTTTTTTACAGCTAAAGAATGCTGTAAAAATCAATAAATAAATAAGAGATCTTTTTAGCATAGCCCAATTAATTTTGTGGTTGCTTTTGCGATGAGATAATCTCTAAATCATAAATAATTGGCGACATTGGCGGAATTTTTTTTGAATCGCCTAATAAGCCATGAGCTAAATGTGAGGGAATTAAAATTAGTGCTTTATCGCCAGATTTTAAATACAGGAGCGCTTTATGCACGCCATCTTCAATATGTTCCATACCTACTACAAACTGCTTAGTACCATCGATTTTTGAAGAGTAACATTCGGTGCCGTTTAATAATGAAACTGTATAATTAATTTGAATTATATCATCATTTTTTATGCTATCTCCCTTTAAAGAAGGTTTATAAACATAATACCTAATACCACTATTTGTTTTTACAAATGGCATTTTATGAGATTTTTGATAATAATCCATCTCATCATTTTCTTTAGCAACAACTTGCTGATTAGCTTTTATAAATTGATTTTTAACCTGTTGTTTATTAAATGATTTTACTTCGTCTTGATTTTTGTTAGAATTACAACTATTGCATAGAGCAAACAATAAAATTAAACGAAAAAAAATAGGGGTATTTAAAATCAATTTTGTAGACATTAATAATTTCAGGAATTTCTATTTTAAATCTGACAAGTTATCTACTTCCTTTTTTACCTCTTGAATGTGCTCTTGAATAACATTACTAAGATTGCCGGTATTTTGCATCACATCTTTTTGAATACCATTGGTAGCATCCTTAAATTCTCTAATTCCCTTACCTAAAGCTTTGGCAATATTGGGAACTCCTTTTCCGCCAAACATAATTAAAATAACAAGCAAAATCAATACTACTTCGCCGCCACCTAAATTTAGAAATAAAAAAAATAAAGAGTTCATGGTACAAAAATACAAATAAGAACTGTCAAAGTGGATTTTAAAGTCAAAAAAAACTTTAATCCATGTTTATGCATTTTGTTAAGCGATATAAAAAAAAATCCCATTCGCAGTGAGGTGAATGGGACTTTTAAAATCAAGTTAAAATACTAGTATCTGTAAGCATCGCCTTTAAAAGGACCTTCCACTTTAACACCAATATAATCAGCTTGGTCATTATTTAAAGTATCTAATTCAACGCCAATTTTAGCTAAGTGTAAACGAGCCACTTTTTCATCTAAAATTTTTGGCAACACGTATACTTTTTTCTCATAAGCAGCAGTGTTTGTCCATAATTCTAATTGAGCTAATGTTTGATTTGTAAATGAATTACTCATTACAAAACTTGGGTGACCTGTAGCACATCCTAAGTTTACTAAACGACCTTCCGCTAAAACAATAATATTATTGCCGTTAATCGTGTATTGGTCAACTTGCGGCTTAATAGTATCTTTAGTAGAACCATAAGTTTTGTTTAACCAAGCCATATCAATTTCAGTATCGAAGTGACCGATATTACAAACTATAGCACCATGTTTCATTGATTCGAAATGACGACCAACAACAATATCCTTGTTACCAGTTGTAGTTACAATAATATCAGCAATTTTTACTGCATTATCCATTTTCATCACTTGATAACCGTCCATTGCAGCTTGTAAAGCACAAATAGGGTCAATTTCAGTAACAATTACACGAACGCCTTGCGACGATAATGATAAAGCTGAACCTTTTCCAACATCACCATAACCGGCTACAACAGCCACTTTACCAGCCATCATCACATCAGTAGCTCTACGGATAGCATCTACTAATGACTCACGACAACCATATTTATTGTCAAATTTTGATTTAGTAACAGAATCGTTTACGTTTATTGCAGGTAACAATAATGTACCATTTTTCATACGCTCGTACAAACGATGAACACCAGTTGTGGTTTCTTCTGATAATCCTTTTATAGCTTGAGCTAATTCAGGATAAACATCAAACACTAAATTAGTTAAATCACCACCATCATCTAAAATCATATTTAGTGGCTGGCGATTATCTCCAAACCATAAAGTTTGTTCAATACACCAGTCAAATTCTTCAGCACTCATCCCTTTCCAAGCATAAACTTGTATACCAGCTGCTGCAATAGCCGCTGCGGCATGATCCTGAGTTGAAAATATATTACAAGAGCTCCAAGTAACTTCAGCGCCTAAAGCAGTTAAAGTTTCGATTAATACAGCTGTTTGAATTGTCATATGCAAACAACCTGCAATACGAGCGCCAGCTAATGGCTTCGATGCACCATATTCAGCACGAAGCGCCATTAATCCTGGCATTTCTTCTTCCGCTAATTTAATTTCTTTGCGACCCCATTCTGCTAATGAAATGTCTTTTACTTTGTACGCTAAGTACTTTCCTGTTGCTACTGCTGACATGTTTAT
>JBIKOX010000190.1:0-5552 GCA_044357775.1 Bacteroidia bacterium
GTAATGCGCATGGAATGAGTATGGTATTTACTGGAACTAGACATTTTAAACATTAACTTACTTTAGTACTTCTGTAAATAAACAATTAGGCTATTTGACAAAAACTATTTAACTTTAAAATAAAACGCTTGATATTTATTTTAAAATAAAAAAAAAAAACAAATTATATGGGGTTATTTGACTTTTTAACACAGGAAATTGCAATAGATTTAGGAACAGCCAACACTATTATAATTCATAATGATAAAGTGGTGGTTGATCAACCCAGTATCGTGGCAGTTGACAGAACAACTGGAAGGGTTATTGCAGTTGGTAAACAAGCGCAAATGATGCATGGTAAAACGCATGAGAATATTAAAACTATTCGTCCTTTGCGAGATGGTGTAATTGCAGATTTTCAGGCAGCTGAAGAAATGATTAAAGGAATGATTAAGATGATTAATCCGACAAATCGTTTTTTTAAACCCTCACTTCGTATGGTAATTTGTATTCCAAGTGGGATTACGGAAGTTGAAAAACGTGCCGTAAGAGATAGTGCAGAACATGCTGGCGCTAAAGAAGTTTATATGATTCATGAGCCTATGGCAGCGGCTATTGGTATGGGAATAGATGTGGAAGAACCAATGGGAAATATGATTATTGACATTGGTGGCGGTACATCTGAAATTGCCGTTATTGCTTTAGGAGGTATTGTGTGCGATAAATCAACTCGTATTGCCGGTGACGACTTTAATGCAAATATTGAAGAATACATGCGCAGACAACATAACATTTTAATTGGAGAAAGAAGTGCAGAGCAAGTAAAAATAGAAGTTGGCGCAGCGATGACGGAAATTGAAAATCCTCCTGCTGACTTCGCTGTTCAAGGTAGAGATTTAATGAGTGGAATTCCTAAAGAAGTATTTGTTAGTTATGTAGAGATTGCTCACTGTTTAGATAAATCAATTTCTAAAATAGAAGAAGCTATATTAAATGCTTTAGAAATGACCCCTCCAGAATTAGCAGCAGATATTTATCGCACAGGAATTTATATGGCAGGCGGCGGCTCATTATTAAGAGGTCTTGATAAGCGAATATCATTAAAAACAAAATTATCTGTTCATGTTTGCGAAGATCCATTGCGAGCGGTTGCACGTGGTACTGGAATTGCACTTAAGAATGTTCACAAATTCCCATTCTTAATAAAATAAACTTTTAAATCTGACTTAAATTTAAGTTGTAATAATTGTTGTTGCGCTAATTTTGCATTTACCACTTCTTAAAAGAAAATGAAAAACCTTCTAAATTTTTTATATAGAAACAATTTCTTTTTTGTATTCCTATTTTTAGAATTTTTTTGTGTTCTTATTTTAATTAAGAATAATGGTTACCAAGGTTCAAGCCTTTTAAATTCTTCTAATAAGATTAGTGCCAATATATACCAAATGGAAGCGAATGCAAAAGAGTACTTATTATTAAAAGACGAAAACGAAAGGCTTGCAAAGTTGAATACATTTTTATTAAATAGAATTAAGCTAGGATATGCCGCTATACCTTTAAAGATTTACAAAAAAAACGACACGCTATATAAACAAGAATACGAGTTTATGAATGGTAAAGCCATTAGTAGTAGTGTAAATAAAAGAAACAACTATTTAACTTTAAATATTGGCTCTAAACAAGGAGTAACGCATGATATGGCTGTCATAACAAGCGATGGTATAATTGGAATAGTAAAAGATGTTTCTGAAAACTTTGCGTCGGCAATGTCAATTTTACATAAAGACGTGCGAGTGAATTGCCAATTAAAAAAAGACGGTACATACGGTCCGCTCATTTGGGACGGAACCGACTATCGTTTTTCTAATTTAACCGATATACCTACTAATGCGAAAATAAAAAGAGGAGATACTGTAATTACAAGTTCGTTATCAGGGATTTTTCCGGAAGGTATTTTAGTAGGATTTGTAGATAGTTATGAGCAACGACCCAATGAATCGTTTTATACTGTAAAGGTTAAATTAAGTGCCGATTTTAAAAAAGTAAATTATGTATCCGTTATAAAATATAACTATAAAACAGAACGAGATACTTTAGAAATTAAATCGCAAGTACAAAGTGATAAATAATATAATAAAAAATAGTATCCGCTTTATTGTATTAGTGCTGCTTCAAGTTCTGATAGTTCAAAACATTCGCTTAGGATCATATATTATTTTATTACCATATATTTTATTTATTTTATTATTGCCTTTCGAAACTCCAAAATTAGTTGTACTACTATGTGCATTTATTACGGGCTTAACGGTTGATATGTTTTATGACACAGCCGGTATGCATGCTGCAGCTTGCACGCTTATTGGATTTACAAGACACTACGTTTTAAAATTATTAGCTCCTCGAGAAGGCTATGAACCAGGATTAATGCCAAATGTAGATTCTATGGGTTCTGTTTGGTTTATTACCTATTCATTATTAATCATATTCATTCATCATTTATTTTTCTTTTACCTAGAGATTTTTAGATTTGGCGAATTTATGAGAACCTTATCAAGAGTTTTTTTGAGTACCATTGGCACATTTTGTTTCGTTTACATTATTCAATTTTTGTTTTACAAAACATATAAAAATAAATAATGATTAAAAGCTCTCACCTTTCTGATAGAAAATTTTTCATTGGTGGTTTCTTTGTATTGGTTGCTATTATTTATATATGTCGATTATTTTATATCCAGCTAATTGATGATAAATATAAATTGTACGCACGAAACAATGCCTTTCGAAACAGAACAGAATATCCTTTGCGGGGCTACATTTATGATCGGAACGGGAAATTACTTGTTCAAAATGTGCTTTCGTACGACTTATTAGTAACGCCTAAACTTGCTAAAAATTGCGACACAATGGCGCTTTGCAAAATTCTTGAAATAACTAAAGTAGAATTTTTACGCAAAATGAAAAAAGCTTGTCAAGCTCCAAATTCGCCTCGCAAAGAAAGTGTTTTCGAAAAGCAGCTATCCGCAAAAGTATATGCTGCACTTCAAGAAAAAATTTATAGGTTTAAAGGATTTGACGTTCAATCAAGAACGATAAGAAAGTATCCAAGGCCTGTAGCGGCTCATTTATTGGGTTATGTTGGTGAGGTAAGTAAAGAAAAAGCAGCTAAAGATTCTTATTATATTGAAGGTGATTACATTGGCATTAGTGGAGTTGAACGTTCATATGAAGAGGCATTAAGAGGAAAAAAAGGAAAGCAAATAGTAATGGTAGACGTTCATAACAAAACCAAAGGCCGTTATATGAATGGACTTTATGACACCGCTGCTATTGCTGGAAAGCCATTATTTAGCAGTATTGATATTGTATTACAAGAGTATGGCGAAAAATTAATGAAAGGCAAAAAAGGGGCTATTGTGGCTATAGAACCAAGCACTGGTGAAATTTTATGTTTGATATCTAGCCCTGGCTACGACCCAAATTTATTAGTTGGAGGTAAAGAACGTTCAAGGAATTACACGAAATTATATTATGATTCGTTAAACCTTCCATTATTTAACAGAGCATTAACTGCCATGTATCCGCCCGGTTCAACCTTTAAATTAATTGATGCTTTAATTGCGCAGCAAGATCAGTTGATAAGTCGTTCAACGGTTTTTCCTTGCCACGGCGGTTATCCTCCAATGGGCGGGCATCCAAAATGTCATGCACATGCATCAACTGATTTACCGGGTTCAATTGCTACTTCATGCAACTCCTATTACAGTTATGTATTTAGAGAAATTGTGGATCAAAAAAAATATCCAAAATTTGAAGATGGCTATAATCATTGGAGAGACGCCGTTCGATCTTTTGGACCTGGGACTAAATTAGGAACTGATTTACCATTTGACAAACCGGGTAATGTACCATCGGTAGAATATTACAATAAAGTTTTTGGAAAAAATCATTGGCGAAGTAATACAGTTGTTTCTTTAGGAATTGGACAAGCTGAATTAACGTTGGTTCCTTTGCAAATGGCAAATGTAGTGGCATCCATAGCAAATAGAGGCTACTTTTATGCGCCACATTGTATTAAAGGAATTGGAATAGAAAAATCATTAGAAGCTAAATATAAAGTGAAACATTTTAACTATGTGCAAAATCAACTGGCTTACGATAATGTACATGATGGTATGCAAAAATGTTTTGATGCTGGTACTGCAACCGCTTCTAAAATTCCTGGCATTGTAGCCTGCGGAAAAACAGGAACTGCCGAAAATCCACACGGAAAAGATCATGCCGTATTTTCGGCTTTCGCACCGCGAGATAAGCCAAAAATAGCAATGGTTTGCTTTGTAGAAAATGCAGGATTTGGTGGAACGTGGAGCGCGCCAATAGTTAGTTTAATGATTGAAAAATATTTAACAGGAAAAGTTACAAGACCTGAAATGGAAAAGCGAATGATGGAAGCTGATTTAATTGGCGGTAAAAATTTGCTAGGAAAAAAAGAAGTCAAAAAGAAAGATTGAGAAAACAAGAACATAGTTTATTTTATGGAATTGATACCGTTACGGTATTAACCTATGCACTTTTAGTATTTATGGGCTGGCTAAATATTTACGCCGCAGTTTATAATGAAGAGCATCAAAATATTTTTGACACTTCGCAAAAATATGGCATGCAGTTAATATGGATAAGTAGTGCATTTTTTATAGCGATACTAATTTTGATTATTGATGCCGGATTTTATACCGTTTTTGCGTATTTTTTCTATGCATTTTTGCTGTTAGCGTGCATCGCTGTCCCTTATTTAGGAAGAGAAGTAAAAGGAAGCCGTTCCTGGTTCAGATTCGGTTCCTTTGGAATACAGCCGGCTGAATTCATGAAATTTGCAACTAATTTAGCATTAGCAAAATATTTAAGTAATGTAAATATAGAGGTGCAAACTTCGCGTAGAAATAAACTAACCGATTTGCTTAAAAATTATAAAAACACAATTATTGCTGTTATTATTTTAGGGTTACCATTACTCATTATTAAAATATTGCAAGATGAAACTGGTTTAGCTATTGTATTTATTGCTTTTATCATTACACTCTATAGAGAAGGGCTTTCGGTTAACTTTTTAATTGCCGGAATATTTTCTGCTATATTATTTGTATTATCTCTAGTACTTGCATCGCAAACATTAATTATTGCTTTGGGAATAATTGGATTACTGGCATTTCTATTTATAAAACGATCTAGAAAAAATTTGATATTTGTATCCGTATTTTTTGTATCAGCAAGTGTTGTAGTGCTCGGAACAAATTATGTGTATAATCACTTAGAAGATCATCAGCGAATAAGAATTGATGTGCTATTAGGCAGAGGTACTGTTAATTTAAAAAAAGAGGGCTACAATGTAAACCAAGCAAAAATTGCCATTGGTTCTGGAGGTTTTTTGGGTAAAGGATATTTACAAGGCACTCAAACTAAATATGATTTTGTGCCAGAACAAGACACTGATTTTATTTTTTGTACAGTAGGCGAAGAATGGGGCTTTGTTGGAACCAGCACTGTAATTATGTTAGAACTCTTTTTGATACTAAGGG
>JBIKOX010000033.1:0-19376 GCA_044357775.1 Bacteroidia bacterium
CTTGTATTGATTTTGGCAGCGACATAATGATTTAATATTTAGTCCAAAAGTAATATAAAAAAATCCAATATGCAAATATTGGACTAATTATTTATTCATTTTGGTATTACTATCAGCAGCTGCCATGAATTTTAAACGAGTCATGAACCTCTGGAAACAGAGACTCATTAACTTCATATTAAAAATTGTTTTTGAAACTTTGTTTTATAATCAAGGATTGAAAATGACTTTTTGAGGGGCGACTAACTAAAATAAGTGAACTTTTCTAATAAATTAATACTAATATTTTTAGTTAATAAGAAGCTAAAATGTTAATTAAACTTTTTATAATTAAAACAACTAGTGAAAATGAGTAGGTTGTTTTATTTTCCTACTTTCTGGTTTATAGATTAATACCAATAACACAAACATCATCAACTTGTTCGAGCTCGCCTTTCCAGTTTTCAAATTTTTCATTTAATAAATCAGATTGTTTTGAAAGTGCTAAATGGTTATTATTAAGCAATAACTCTTCGAGTTGTTTATACTTAAATTTTTTACCTTTTTCTCCACCAAACTGATCTGCAAAACCATCTGTGAATAAATAAAACGTTAGGTCATTGCTATATTCTATTTCATGAGTTGTAAATGGAGATGGTTTTTCTGTTTTTCCAATTGGTTGCTTGTTAGCTTTAATGATTTTTACTTCATTATTTTGAATATACCATAAAGCATTATTTGCTCCGCTCCAATTTATTTTTTTATTTTTTGTATCAATACACAATAATGATATATCCATACCATCTTTTACTTCGCTAACACTTTTTTCAAATGTTTCAACTACTAGTTCTCTAGTTTTATCAAGAATTTTTCCTGTATCTGTTAATCCAAATTCTTTAACTGTTCTGTTTAAAGCATTTGAACAAACTACTGAAACCATTGCACCAGGAACTCCATGACCAGTGCTATCTGCAGCGGCAATAAAAAACAAATCACCAATACTCTCTGCCCAGTAAAAATCACCTGCAACCAAATCTTTAGGTTTGTATAGAATAAAGTTACTTGGCAAATGGTTGTCTATAAATTTTTGAGGAGGCAAAATCGCTTCTTGCAAACGTTTAGCGTAGGAAATACTATCAATAATTTCTTTTTGTTTTTCTTCAACCAAATGTTTTTGTGATTCTACTTCTGTTTTTTGGATTTCAATAATTTCTTTTTGTTGTAATAGTGTTTTATTAGTTTGCTTTCTTAGATAATTACTTCGGATAACAAAAAATACGAGTATTAAAAATACCATAATAATAAGTATAAAATAAACAATTGTTTGCCTATTATCGCTTAATTCCGAATCTTTAGCATTAAGTAATTCCATTCCTTTTTCATTTTCACTTTGTAATTTTACTATTTCCTCTTGCTTTTTAAAAGCATCATATTTTGAATTTAGATTTGATATTTGACTAAAAAGTGCGGTATTTAAATCTTTATTACCAGAATTTATGATGTCGGTTAATGCTTGGTATTCAGCATTTTTAATTTCGTATTGAATGTTAGTTAGTAAATTAAATATATGGAGTAAAGGCATATTTTGAAAATTTGCTATTTCCCAGCTGATAGGTTCACCATCTTCTCCTGTGTAGTTTTCTGTATTTAAATTTAAACCTACTTTTGTGATTGCTCTATTTTGTTCTTGTATTGAGCCTAATAAAGAATCTTTAAATGCATTGATTACCGATTTTAATTTTGCGCCTGAGTATTTGTCTTTATTTTGGTTGTATTCATTACCAATCATAATCATTGTTGGAATATCAAAATTCACTTGATTCTTAATATAAAAAGAGGATAATGTATCTGCTTGTAATTTTGAGATTTTATCTGTTCGGACTAATAAATGTGATTTTAAATCTTTAATATGAATGATTGCAGAATCGGCAGATGTTTTTAATTTATTTGCTCTGCTTAAAATGTCATTATCTTTATCAAGTTCAACGTTATGCAAAGTAGCATATAATTGTTTATTTCTTAATGTAGCTGTTCTGAGTGCCTCTTCTGTATTTAATCCTTGTTGAAGCACAGTATCAATATTAATTCTGCCACTTCCCGAATTTAAAAGGGCACTCATTGTATGACCAAGAAAATAAATTATAAGCAATATATTATGAGAAATATTTAAATTTTTTCTCCTCGATATTGCTAAGTGGTATATTGCAAATGGCAATACAATAAATAGAAGTATATAATTATTAATTAAATAAAAAAATCCAGAGCCTGGCCAATGCATTACTTTAAATAAAAAACCGATAGAAAATATTAACAAAATAAAACTTTGAATAATTAAAAATAATTTTGATGTTTTTGTTTCTTTGGTTTTCAAGCTTTCTATTGTAAATAGGGGTAGGTAGAAAAACGCAAAAATAAAAGTGCCAAACATCATTAAAATTCCTGCGCCAGGCCAATGTTGAATTTTAAAAAACTCTCCAATTAAGGCAGGAATGATTGCTAGCCAAACAAGTACATTTAAAATTTTAGAAGGTTTAATTTCACTTGTGTTCATAGTTACTTTTTTATTAAAGATATTAAAAACTGATTAACTTCTTGATTTTGAAATATTTTTTGATAAGCAAAATATTAATCCTCTAACATCCAAATAGCTTCATTTAATTCGCCTAAAGCTTTTGTGTTGTTTTGTAATTTTGCTAAATCAACACCTTGTTTATAAAAAGAAATCGCTATCTCATTATTACCTAATTTTTCATTTAATTGCCCCAATTGATAGAAACAAGGCAGGTAATCAGGTTGTATATATAATACTTTATTAAATTGTTTTCCAGCTTCATTAAAATCGGAGCCAGCTAAATATTCCATAGCCAACGCATAATTTAAAAACACGTCGTTTGGTTCCTTTAGCAACATGTCAACAATCATTTCTTTTCTTGGAAGCTTTTCCATGTGTTATTCTCCAGAGAATTGCTTTAAAAATCGAACGTCGTTTTCAAAAAATAAACGCAAATCTTTTACTCTGTATTTTAACATAGTAATGCGTTCAATACCCATACCAAAAGCAAAACCGCTATATTTTTTACTGTCAATACCGCAATTATCTAATACCTGCGGGTCAACCATACCACAGCCTAAAATTTCTACCCAGCCGGTGTGTTTACAAACATTACATCCTTCTCCTTTACAAAGCGTACAGCTAATGTCAACTTCAGCACTTGGTTCGGTAAACGGAAAATAACTTGGGCGCATTCTTATTTTAGTTTCTGTTCCGAACAATTCTTTAGCAAAGAAATTTAAGGTTTGTTTTAAATCAGCAAAAGACACTTTTTCATCAATGTATAAACCTTCAATTTGATGGAACTGGCAATGTGCTCGAGCACTAATGGCTTCATTACGGTAAACTCTACCTGGAGAAATAGTTCGTATAGGAGGTTTTTGATTCTCCATAATATGTACTTGTACCGAAGAGGTTTGGGTACGCAAAACCATTTCTGGATTTAACTCTACATAAAAGGTATCCTGCATATCTCGCGCTGGATGATTTTCGGGTGTATTTAAAGCCGTAAAGTTATGCCAATCATCTTCAATCTCTCGCCCATCACTTACCGTAAATCCAATCCTAGAAAACACATCAATAATTTGATTTTTTACAATCGATAAGGGGTGACGAGAGCCTACTTGAATACTAGGATCTGAAGGCAATGTTAAGTCTATTTGTTTATTGTTGCCTTTTTCCGCTTGACTGTCATAGTAATCCTTTAGCTCATTTATTTTGTCTTGAGCCTTTGTTTTTAATTCATTTAATTTCTGACCAACTTCGCGTTTAATTTCAGGCGCTACTAATTTAAAATCGTCAAATAACGAAGTGATTTCTCCTTTTTTACTTAACCATTTAATTCTGTATTCGTCAACTCGCTCTTTGCTTTGTGCTTTAAACTCATCAACTTCTTGTAATAGCTTGTTTATTTTTTCTAACATAATATTTGATAATTACAACAAATTTAAGCAATTTTATATAGTGAAAAGCCACCTTCTTTGTTTTATATACTCTAACTTATGGTTCCTCTTTGGTTTTAGTTCCAAAGCTCAATCCATGCTAACCTACAAAGTATACGAAAGTGATACCATTAACGTTATTGATAATGATAGTTTAAGGCAAGGTGTATGGAAAGAATTTTGGTCTAACGGAGATTTAAAAAGTGAAGTTTCGTTTAAAAATAATAAAAAACAAGGTCTAGAAATTTCTTGGTTTGACGAGTTAGATTGCGTGGAACATGAATCTTATTATAAAAATGGAACTTTAGACGGACCTTCTATTTATTATTCTAAAAAATGCAAAAAAGATTTTTTTGAAACTTTTAAGAATGGTATTAAAGAAGGCCTAGAAATTTCCTATTATTCAAATGGTAATATTAAAGCAGAAGGTAATTTTAAGAAAGGAAGTCTAGATGGTTATTATAGAGTATACGATAAAAAAGGAAATTTTGCATTTGAAAGTCGGAGCACCGCTATTGAAACAAACCTAACTCCAAATACGTCTGATACTACAAATAATGTTGTATTTAATGTGCTGAAACGAAATAAACAGTGGAAAAACAAACTAGTGGTAGCAGATTTAACCGGCAGCATGTATCCTTATGCGCAGCAAATAAGCACATGGTTAAAATTGCAGTTTTTAAAAGATACAACAAGCCAGCATTTTGTTTTTTTTAATGATGGCGACAATAAAAAAGATGCTGATAAAAAAATTGGATCAGCCGGTGGAACATATTATTGCAGAGCAAAAACTATAGAAGAGTTGATTACTACAATGGAATTAACGATTAAAAGAGGACAAGGTGGCGATGCCCCTGAAAATCCAGTAGAAGCAATGATTTACGGATTAAACAAAAGCGGCAAGGTTGAAGATGTTATTTTAGTGGCTGATAATTGGGCAAAAGTGCGCGACATAAAAATATTATCACGAATCAAAATTCCTGTTCGTGTTGTTTTATGCGGTGTTTACGAGGGAATGGAAATTAATGAGGATTACTTAAATATTGCCTACAAAACAAAAGGCTCAGTTCATACCATTGAGCAAGATATTACTGATTTAATGAAACAAAGTACTGGTAAAAAATTTACTATAAATGGCGTAGATTATATAATTAAAAACGGTAGCGTTAAAGTATTTTAAATCTCCTATCTTTATCTTTTAGTTTATTGTGCTCATTTATAATAATATATCCGAATTATCTACTTTAACCAATACAATTGTAACCATTGGTACTTTTGATGGCGTGCATTTAGGCCATCAAAAAATAATAAAGAGATTAGTTGAGTTAAAAAAGAGCCAAGGTGGAGAAATTGTGATTTTTACGTTTGATCCTCATCCCCGAAAAATTTTATTTCCTGAACAATTAGATTTAAAATTATTAACTACAACTCCAGAAAAATGCGAATTATTTGAAAAATTTGGAGTGGATTATGTTTTAGTATTTCCCTTTACAAAAGAGTTTTCTCAATTGAATGCTAACGATTATGTTTCTAACATCATTGTTAAAGGATTGAAAACAAAAACGTTGGTTATAGGATACGATCATCGTTTTGGAAGTAATAGAGAAGGTAATATTGATACTTTAAAGCAGTTATCTGAAGTGTATAATTTTAATATCGAAGAAATTCCTGCACAAGAAATTAACCAATTAAATGTTAGTAGTACTCGTATTAGAAAAGCAATTAACGAAGGAGATATACAAACTGCTAATGCGTTTTTGGGGTATCCTTTTTTTATTAGCGGTGCGGTAATTAAAGGAAAGCAATTGGGTAGAACAATTGGTTATCCAACAGCAAATATTTTTATAGAAGATACTGATAAACTACTACCTAAAATTGGAGTATATGCCGTTAAAGTTTTTACTGGCTCAAATTCTTATAAAGGGATGTTAAACATAGGGTTAAATCCAACAATTGATTTTGATACTAACGTGAAAGTAGAGGTTAATATTTTTGATTTTGATGAAGATATTTACGGCGAAATTTTAAAAGTAGAATTCATTAAGCGCATTAGAGACGAGCAAAAATTTGCTAATTTAGATGAACTAAAAAGTGCGTTAGCAAATGATAAAATAGTGTGTGAAAATGCTTAACTATTTTTTTAAAATAGCTTACATTCTGTTGTTTATTGTAACAACTAAATTTATCAATGCTCAAAATCAATTGCTTGATTCCTTAACCTTAGACACTTTAACAGGTTTTACAAATTTACAAGAGGCGCTAAAAAATCCGGATGCTGTTGTTAAATTAGTTTTAAGAAAACAGCATTTAAAATCCTTTCCAATTGAAATTTTTAAATTTAAAAATTTACAATATCTAGATATTAGTAAAAACTCTATTTCTGAATTACCTGATAGTATAAATTTATTGAGTAATCTTCAATATTTTGCTTGCAGTAAAACAGGATTAAATCGCTTACCTAAAGAAATTGGAAAGTTAACAAACTTAACGTACTTAAATTTTAATCAAAATGATTTAGAGAGTTTACCTCCGCAAATTGGTAATCTCGAAAAGTTAGAAGTATTAGATTTATGGAGCAATAATTTGGATGAATATCCTTCCACACTTTCAAGTTTAAAATCTTTGAAAGTGCTTGACTTACGGAATATTTTAATCAGCGATGAAATTCAGGCTAATATCATTCGAATGCTTCCTCATGCAAAGGTTTATATGTCGCCAAGTTGCCGTTGTAAATGGTAGTTTTAAACATTCATATCTTTTAACTGCTCTTCTAAAAATTTTATTCCTTCAACAAAACTGTGTGGGTTGTATCCTAAATCTCTTTTTGCTTTATCAATAATAAAACCAGTTATTGGCGGACGTTTAGCTGGTTGTTTAATATCAGAAGATTTTGAAGGTTTGATTAAAGACTTATCCAATTTATAATAATCTGCTACTAAATGTGCAACTTCTAAAATATTTAAAAAATCTTTTCCTGAAATATTATAAATTCCACGGGCTTTTTTTTCTGCTATTAAAATACAGCCATCTGCTAAATCTTCCGCTAGAGTAGGTGTGCGGTACTGATCATCTACAACATTTATAGTTTTACCTTGCTCTAAGTTTTGTTTTACCCATAAAACAATATTGCTGCGACTCATATTATCTACAATACCATAAACTAATACAGTACGAGCCATTGCCCAATGTAATTTGGAATCTTGCACAATTTTTTCGGCAGCTAATTTACTTTCGGCATAGTAGCTTAATGGGTTTGGTGTTTCGTTTTCATCTAATGGCCCATGGGTTCCATCAAAAATAAAATCTGTAGAAAGGTGAATAAAATGAGGTTTATAATTTAGATTTTTTTCAGATAAATCTTCCAAAACACTGACTTGATTTTGAACTGAGGTTACATTTAATAGCCAGCAATTTTCTTTATCGGTTTCGCAAGCATCAACATTAGTCATGGCTGCCGTATTAATAACAACATCCGGCATAAATTTAGTAAATACAGATTTTACATTATCATAATTAGTAATATCTAATTCGGCATATTCATAGCCTGATTTATTTACTAATCTATTTTCACCTCTTGCAGAAGCAATACATGTAATAGTTGTATTGTCTTTTAATTTATAAACTAATTTTTGACCTAATAACCCGTTTGAACCTGTAATTAATATTTTTTGCATGGGTAAATATAAAAATAATGATTTGGTTTTATTGAAAAAGCCGATTGCGTTTTATTAAAAAATCCCATCCGTATGCTACAGAATGGGATTTTTATTTTTTTAGAACTTTATTATTCTAATTGAATATGATTTTTTGAGTTGTTGTATTTCCTGTTTTTGTAGTGATTTTTAAGAAATATAATCCTTCAGAAATAGTATTCTTTTTAATCATAAAATTTGCTTGTTCTGTTTCATTGTAGGAAATTATTTTTCCAGTAACATCAAACAATTCAATTTGATGGCTTGTATTTGAGTTTGTAAATTCAATCATCATTTCATTATCAGATGGGTTAGGATAAACAGATGAAATCACGGGATTACTAATTAACTCATTAATGCTAACAAATCCTGGAGAACCACAAGTCATAAGTACATTTGCTGTACATGTTGTATATGCATAAAGATTTGCAGCTTGAGCAGTTGCATTTGGAGGTAAAATAGGAGAATCAGTGCACCCTAAGCGTGATACTAAAAAATCTCTCACGAATTTAATTGTACTATCCATATATAATGCTGATGATGCATAAGGTACGTGATCTTTTCCGTACCAAGTGTAAAATGGATTATTAATACCTATAGCATTTGCCTGCGCGTTCAACATTCTGCTTCCATCTAATAGTAATAATGGAATACCAGGATTAACTTGACCTCTATTATATTTTACAGTCCCATCAATAGTGCCGTGCATTGAACAAAATGGTACGTCGTTAGGTTCTATCCAGCCATAACGACCTAATGCACCGCATAAATTAATAACCCCTTTTACTTTTGATGAATAGCATTGATTTCCGCTATATCCTTCCATACCCCCTAGTGTAACTAAACTTGAAGGTGTTATATAATAATTTATTTCGCAGGTTTTATCTAAGTATGCTAAGTGAAGTGCTGTAATTGCACCTGCCGAACTACCTCCTATAAAAATATTATTTGTATCAACTTTATAGGTGTTTGTTGTTAATTTATCTTTATAAAAATAACGAACAGATGCTTTCATGTCTTGCACTGCTCTTAAAACAGCTCTTACTGAACCAATTGAATCAAATGGAGTTAAACCTAAACGGTAGTTAATAGATACGCAGACATATCCTTTTTTTGCAAATGCTTGCGATAGCGCTACAACATCTCCATTTGTACTAGAACCAGAGATAAAACTTCCGCCATGTGCCCAAATAATTAACGGTCTATTTGTTTCTAAATCTCCAGTTGGTTGATAAATGTCCATCATTAAAGTTTGTGTGCTACCATTTGCTTTTACATTTGACCCATAAGCAATATTACTTGTTACGGTTACATTTGTAAAGGTGTCGGATGCATAACGACCAGTTGCGCAAGGACTTTGTGCATTTACTGATAATGCAGCTAGTAAAGTTGAAAAAGATAAAAAGTAAAATTTTTTCATATTCTGTATAATTTAAGTTATAATAAAGTTAATAAATTAATTCAATTCCGTATACAATGTTATTTTTTTAGGAGTAGTGGAAGCAAAAGGTTTACTTATGGAAAAGTTATTGCAGGATATTTCATTGCATCAACTTGTGGAATTGTTGATCGGTAGGTAGCGTTGATGGCTTTAATAAATTCATTTGCTAATAATGCATTTCCTCGGGCAGTTAAATTTAACCCATCTAAAGAGTAGGCTCCTCCTGATACAAAGGTTGCATTAATGGTAACGCCATTATACACAAAACCTGATTTTATTTTTGCAAAAAAGGCATTTACATCTACAAAAGCTAATCCTTTGCTTGAAGCAGTGTTTCTTAAAATCGTGTTGTAATTGGTGATTGCATTTTCTATATCATCAATTTCAGCTAACGTTAAGCAGTATTGATCCGGGATTGGGTTTACTGATCCCCACTTTGGTCCGCATTTGACGTTTTCTAAGGGCACATTTAACAATATAAATTCACCTTCAACGGCTTGCCTAAATCCTAAAAATGGAACATTTACGTCTTCAATAATAAAAGGATTAATTCCTTCATGAAACTTTGTTGAATCTAAATTAGTGTAAGCATTTGTAAGGCTTTCTGCGTTTGCTGCATCTAATTTCAAAGAATTCCAAGTTATTGTATTAAAATATGCCATGCTTTTAATGCTTGGTATACTTGCTATAACACCTTTTGCTCCATTAGCAGTTAATTTATTTACTATGTTATTAATACTTGCTTCAAAGCCAATACCAATTGCTCCGGCAACAGGCGTTATACTTTCTGAAGTCGCACCTTTTAAGGCATAATTTAAAACATCGTTTAAACCCAACATGACAGAAAAAAATGTAGGATTTTTTGCAACAGCGTCAGATAAGATAGATGAGGAAGCAGATGAATTCATTCGCTGATAAAAAGGATTTGGATAACTAGTTTCATCCATGTCGGTTACTTTTACATCCGGAATCCCAAAATTATTAAATGGACCTTGGCTTCCATAAATGTTGTTTGCAAAGACGGACAAATCTCCTTGTGATGCAATTTTTACAGGGCCTAATGAAACAGTTCCTTGACAGTCAGTTCTGTTTCCTAAAATAGATGGCGCATTATTAGCGTTCCCAATTCCTATTGAATTTTGAGCTACATAGGGTATTTTAAATTCAGCACCGCCAATTAATTTAAATTGTTCGGCTAATAAATTTGCGAATGAGTTTTGTTGCGCATCATAATATAATGCTCCGTCAGCATACCCCGCCGTTATAGCGCCTCCTAAAGCCACATAATTGGATACATTGATATCTCCTGCTTCCGAATCAGGAACATCAAATTTTGGTTTACAGCTCGAAATGCTAATAGTTGTTGCTAAAATGAGGATTGATGTAAAAACTTTCATTTATTTTATATTAAAATTTATATCCAATTGAAATTCCAGGAGCAATAACATTTGTTTTAAATGTTCCACTCAAATTTGTTTCGGTATTTGTATCTTTTCGTTTAAGATGAGTAAATAAAAAGGAGGCATCTAATTTAAAATGTTTGCCAAATTCATATCCAATTCCCGCTGTGTAATTTACACGATTGGCATCAGGCGTTTCTGGTGTTACATATCCATTTTGAACGGGCGTAATTCCATAAGCTAATCCCAACCGTGCTGCAAAATGCGAATCAATCTTATATTGTGCACCCGCTCTAAAAGCAAAAGTATTTTTATACATCCTTGCCGATTTTGTATCAATTAAAGAGGTGGTGTTGTTTTCATAATCAAAAGCTAAAGTATCGTATGCTTTCCAGCCAACATAATTAATATCTAACGCAACATCAAATTTTTGATTTATTTTATAAGCTAACCCTATAGTAAGTACGCTTGGTAAAGGTAATTTTGAAGTGAATTTACCATTTGGGAAATTGGCAGTAACAGAATTTGGAACATTAAATGTTGCTTCTCCATCTTTAACTTCCATGTTTACTTTTGAACGGTAGGTTAAACCAATGCTTAATTTTTCGATTGGTTGAAAGTAAACACCCGCATTTAATCCATAGCCGTTAGCTTTTCCGCTTAATTCGGCATGCCCATAATTACCATCTTTATCAATTAAGGGAATATCTTTTTGAAGATTTACTTTTCCGGTTGCATATACAAAGCCTACTCCGATTCCTAATTTTTTAGTTATTCTGTAACTTACAGTTGGCTGAATAAATATGGCTCTTAATTCTAATCGGGTTAATGCAAAACGTCCTGTCCAATTATCTTCCCATTGCACAGTGCTGCCAAATGGAGTGTACACTGCTAATCCTAATTTTAATTTTGAACTGTCTTTAATTTCAAAAAGATCATATGCTGCAAAAGGAGTGCTCACGGGAGAGTTTGTTCGTGATACCTGATTTGTGTTTGCATCTAAAAACGCTCCTCTTGCAAAAGTTGGTGTTACCCCTAAATCAATCGTATTACCATTTACAAAACTAACTCCACCGGGATTGAAAAATAAAGAAGTGGCGTCTTGCATAAAAGCTGTTCCAGCGCCACCCATACCTTGTTGCTTTTGTCCTTGTAAGTTTACCTGAAAGCCTTGAGCGTAAAAGCATGCGGGCGTTACTAAAGAAATATAAAAAAGTAGTTTGTAGAAATGTTTCATGTAAATATATGTGAATAGTTGTTGTGTTTTTTGGTTATTTTTTTGATTTCACGAAAGCGTCTTGATACATTTTTATCCATTCCATTACAGTTATTTTTTGTATCAATTCTTTGATTAAATCATATGGTATTTGATCGGCTTTTTTAAAACGGATACAGCCTTTTCCCATATCAAGTTTTGTTTTGCTATGTTTGGGATACTCAGCCACAAACCAATCTAGTAGTTTTGAACTAGCATAAATTCCCATGTGGTGAAGTGCTATGAAATTTTTTTGAGAAGCAATACTCACAAATGGTAACGGAATTTTTGGATCGCAGTGATAACCATCGGGAAATATTGATTTAGGAACAACGTAACTAATCATACCGTATTGCATCACTTCTTCAAATCCTTTAGGGATATTTTTTAAAATTGTATCTCTTAATTTTAAAAAATAGATTTCTCGATCTTGAGGAAGTTCTTTTAAATAATCATTTACGTTATTTGCTTTTGAGATCATTGCAATTAATTTAACTATAAATATAGCACAATTTGCAAAATGAAAAAACCCCCTTTAAAAAAGGTCAATTTTCTAAACTATATTTAAATAAACTATTCTTTACAACCTTGTAACTTTTTGGTTAAAACACATTACAAGTGTAAATTGATTAATTTTAAAATGTAAAACTACTAAATGAAGAATTACGGTACAAAAAAATACGCTTTCATACCAGCAAATGAAAAGTTTTTTGATTTTAGTTTATTACTGGCAAAATTCTTCTTTTTTCGAATTCTAAAAAAATTAAGGTTTAATTATAAAAAAAGTAAGCAAACAAATGAAAGAGCAAGAGCTAAATGCTTTGGTTTTAATAATTACGATATTTTACTTAATTGCAAATACAATGGTTATAAAGTATTAATATATGCAAATAAAGAAAATCATTACTCAAAGAAAAAGCTTAATTCTAAACTTGGGTTCTTAGTAAAACTTGGGTTAGTAGAAGAAATTATAGAAAATATTGATGTTGATTATTTTGATGATTTAATGTTAAAATATAGTATAAGTACAGTAAACTCTATCTTTATTACTGATGATGTTGAAGCTTGGCATAAATTATATAGTAAATATCATTCTGATGATAACAATAAATTAAATAATTGCGAGAGACATGAATTTGCAATAAAACACTGGAATTCCGTAGGATTCGATAGTATTTATCCTAACTCATTTAATAACTCACATAGCTTACTATATTCATTGTTCTACCATCAGTTTAGACCTGTAAGAGAAATTTTCTCTGTTAAGTCTGCAGATTTTGTTAAAAATCAGGTCATTTATATTGACGGGGATAACGACGACAACATTAAAGCATTTATTGAACAAAATTATGATTTGCTAAAAGAAAAATTTAAAGAAAAAGATCTTGCTTTTATTTATTTTCCTAAACTTAAGGATGATATCGAAGAATATTTAAAAGTCATTAAACCTGCTTTTGATTATGTGTTTCCTCAGTTTAGATCGCATGATTTCAGTTTTATCAAAATCTTTTTTGAATCAATGACAGGAGAGGACTATTATAGTTATATCATAAATACTCTTCAATTACCCGATTTTCCTAAACCTTCACTTCTTAAAAATTTATATAGCATCAATGATTCGGAAGAAAATTTATTTTATTATCATCCTTTAACCAAAGATTTTCGAGAAGAATTGATGTGGTATGCAAAAAACACGGTTAAACCAAATACAAGTTACGAGGGCAACGTATATTACCAAAAGCCAAAAATTAAAATTGAATATAATGCGGATGATAATTTTGATAAAGAAGCACAAAACATTTCAAAAGAAATAAAGTCAAAAATTGATATTCTGGTTGCTAATGGCAAGCATAAAGCATTAGCCGAAATGGTTCTTCATATTTGCTCAAATTTAAAAAACATGAAGCCCGAACTTTATGAAAAAATAAAATTACTAAATATTGCTGAAAATAAAGTAAAACTCAGTCCAGTGTTAATTGAGTCCAATTACCGAATTTTTTTACCGGAATATGATAATATTGAAATAGTAATGTCGCCACTACCTAAAACTTTGTATTTATTTTTTCTGAAACAGCCAAATGGTATTATGCTGCATGATTTAGCGGAGCATAAAAAAGAACTATTAGCTATTTACAATAAAATAACCAATAGCTCAGAACCAACAGAAATTATTAAACGAATTGATGACATGGTTGATATGACCAATAATTCTATCAATGAAAAATGTTCGCGAATTAAAGAAGCCTTTGTATCAAAAATAGACGATTCACTAGCTAAACACTACTATGTTAATGGTAAACGTGGAGCACCTAAAAAGGTTTCTCTAACTTCTGATCTAATAATTTTTAAATAAAATCTTTGCAAGGTTGTAGAGATTATAGGTCTTCTTTTTGTATGCGTATTTTTGATTAAGATATTTTCTTAAAGATTGTATCTTTTATTTAATTACTTCGTTACACATCATAAGCAATATTCATTTTATGAAAAACTATTATCTATATAATTCGAAATCAAAAAAAATAAAGTCTACATCTTTGCTAATAATTTTAATATTTCTAACGCATATTGTTTTATCTCAAAATGGTGAAATATTATTTAATACAGCTTTTGAGAAATATGAAGCAGGTGATTTTAAAGGCGCTATTGAAAATTACACAAAATGTATAGCGCTAGAGCCTACCTTAGCTGAAGCATATCATAATAGAGCAATGGCTAAAACAAATTTAAAAGATTTTAAAGGCGCCATATTAGACCATGATAAGGCTATTTCAATTGATTCAACAAAAGCAGATTACTTTTATAACAGAGGTAGAGCAAAATATTTTTTTAATGATTTAATGGGTTGTCTTATTGATAATTCAATAGTTATAGAAATGAATCCGAATTTTGGTCTTGCCTATTTAAATAGAGGATTAGTGAGAGTTAAAATTGGTAATAAAAAAGTGGGTTGCGAAGATTTAATGAAGGCAAAAGAATTAAATGTTGCAAATATGCAAGGGATACTAGATGAATATTGTAAATGAAATCTTTACAAGGTTTTAAAGTAATTAGGTTTGCTTTTTATATGCTTCAATTTGAATAGGTTATCCAAAAACCAAAAAATGGATATAATTTACTTCACTACTAAACATAATCCTTATGAAAACTCAAAAATTGATTTCTGGTTTATTACTTACTATTTTATTTTGTTTCAGTTTTGGTTTAGTAAATGCACTCTCTTTTTCTATTAAGCTAAAATCCATAAATAAAGCTCCTGCCCAATTAAAATATGTTTTTGTAAACGAAGTGGATTCAACTAATAAGGATATTCTAAAGTTGTACGATGATTTTACCTATGAATTTTTATTTTTTCAAAAAACTAAAAACAAACCTAAAATAAAGCGAGAAAAAGGTACCTATAGTTTAAAGAATGATAAACTAGTTTTAGACAAAGAAACTGAAGCAGAAGTAAAAGAACACTCCTATCATTTTTTATATATTGAAAATAAAGGTTTAGCCAATTTCCAAAGGTTTAATAAACCTAAAAAAGAACCTGAATTACTATATGTATTAAATAATGATGCTAAATATTGGCAGCCAATTTATCACGACCCCTATTTTGGAGATATTACAAATGATAAAAAGGCTAATAAAAAAATTATTGACAAGAAACCAGAGTATAATCCTATTGCAGCATTGCCAACATATACAATTAATAATATTAACACAGCAAATACATTCACTAATAATATAAGTTTATCAGAGGATAGTTTAAAAAAAATAAAGGCTATTTTTATTGTTGGACCTGTTGAAGAAAGTACAAAGGAATTTATTGATGAACAAAAAAAGAACGCTAAATATTTAAAAGACCTTGGAGTGCAAGTTTTTGAATTTTATCACCCTAATGCAAAGTGGAAAGATATTGTAAAAGCAAGTCAAGGGGCAAATATTTTAGTTTATGCAGGTCATGGCGGAGTAGCAGTATTTTGTGTTACAGGTGAAATTGTTGAAGGGGAAATAATACAACGTGATTTAAAACTACATAAAAATGCCGTTGTTATTTTCAACCATGCTTGCGAGTCAGCAGGTTCTTCAGCAGTAGACACAAAAGATATAGGTCAAACCGAAGCTTTTAGAAGAGTTGGTGATTACGCTAAACCATTTATAGAATCAGATGTGTCGCTATATTATGCTAATAATTATAGTGACTGCTTGATCCCATTTTTCACTTCCTTTTTTGACCGCAAAACAGTTAAGGAAATATATAATAAACAAGCTACAAAATGGAATAAAATTGAAGCCATAAAAAAATATTCATATGACCCTAATTACGAAATAAGCATTGCTAGTAAAAAAGGTTCAAATGAAATAAGAATATTGACATGGCATCTAAATGGTAAAGTAAGTAAGGTTGAAAAATTTAAGGATTGTAAATCTTATGAAATAGCGTTTGTTGGCAAACCAAATTTTACAGTAGTTGATTTATTCAAACAATAATTTTAGATATTATACTATGATTTCATTTCAATGTAAAACAAAAGATATTAAAGCTACTTTAAAGATGTTAAAGGGTGTGCACAAGCACAAACATATAATTGGCATCAATGTAACATGTGAAATAACATTAACAGATGGCAATGTTCAGCTTGCTATACCAGGCGCAATATTTAACTTTAAATGTCAAAGTAAAGGTACGGCTAAGGCAACCATGGAATTTCGAAAACTGTACAATCTCATTGATCATCACAGTTACGATGAATTATATGTTGAATTCTTTGATGGCTCCTTAAGATTTGGTTCTGTTATACTAGAAGCAAAGACCGTGTTTTTTAAAAATGATAGCATTTTAAAAACAATAAATTTACCTGATAAATATACAGACCTTGACCTTTTATTAATGAAAAATGAAGGTTATACAAACGAAGAACTTGAGTTTAACAACATATCAGGAATAATAGAAATGGCAGAAAGGCGGGTTTATTATAATCTTAGAAGATCGGCTGGTTATTTAAGAGAATATGGTATTACACCGCAAGAAATCAAGAAACTACTTGTTGAGAAACTTGGTATAAGACTAGACTTAGATGAAAAAGATATGAAATTGCTATTGGCTAGAGATTGATTAGCAGATTTTTCTATATTTGTAAAGAGTGGCGTAATAATTGTAATTTAAGATTCGAAAAAATGAAAAATATATTTATAGTATTATTTCTGTCAGTTACTTCAATAATTTCTTATGGTCAAAATGATGAAATAAAATATAAAGGATTGGGAATGTATGCCGTATTCAAAAGTCCAACAACATATGAAGTTATAGAAAGAATCCCTTATGGAAAAAATTGTGAATTTACTTATAACACTTTTTTTAAAAAATGGGACATATATTATTACGATTCTGATAATCAAAAAAATCCGCATAAATGGACTTATATTAAGACAAATTCTGATGGGTCAATGCTTATGGAAGACTTTGTCCATAGTAAATATATTGTAATAAATACTATAAATAAAAATGGAAAGCTTGTAGGTATTATGGAAAAAACTACAAAAAATGGGCTCATAATGATTATGGAATTTGATGGTATTATTTTAAATAATTAAGAAATATAAATACTCATAAAATATGAAAAAAATAATCTTAATTGTATCGCTCTCAATTTTTTTTCACAGCAATATAAATGCACAACATTTTAAAAAGGACGGTACTCCAGATAGAAGATATACTGAAAATAAATCTCAATCTATAAATCAGAATAATAATAATTATAGTATAGAACATATTGATACATACCAAAAAAAAGATGGGACTATAATAATAGAGCACAATCGGACTAAAAAGAACAATACAGATATAGATAATTGGAGTACGAAACCTAATATAAATCCTGAAACAGAAAAAAAGGGAACTAAAAAGCCTAAAAAATAACTTTAGTACATACTAAGATGATAAAAATTAAATGTATATTTTCAGTAGTATTTCTATTTTCTATAATTTGCAAATCACAAACTAATGGATTAGCAGTGGATTTTCAATATGAACAAAGAATTCAAGACTCTCGACATCAGAATGCTGAATTGAAAAGCGCTTACGCTTCACGATACAAAAAATTTAAAGATGATTTTATTTTTGCCTTGGGATTAAATGCAGTTAAAGATTCTCCCAAGGAATTGCCCGCAAATGGGCTTTTCGATGCAATTATTACTAATGGTTACAACATATTAGAAAAGTATGAGGTTACTGTTTTAGACAATCGAGTAACTGAAATTAAAGGCAAAAACGGTAATACTGTTACAGTTTTAAAAAGCTCTTATATTACAAATTTCAGAGCAATAATAACTTTAAGTAATAATGTAAATATGGAAGTAATATTTACGTTTTTATTTGATTAAGTATTCTCCCGCTGAGGTTTGTGAGGGAATTGAGATTGAAAAAAATTAACAGCAATTATACATGATATTATTGTCTTCATAGTTTATTGCTTATTCATCTAATACACTTTTTAAGTAATATTCTTTATACGCACTAAAATTCGCAATAGAAATCTGATACGTCTTATCCTCAGTAGATTGGTCAGCGAAAATTCCAAAATAGATATTATTTGCGTCCTTATAATAAGTATACCTACTGTCGCCATTTTTAGATTTTGGTTGCTTAACCATTTTCTTAATAATTTCTGATGATAATCTTGTATATTCGGCAGTGTTATTATTAAATGTTAGAACTACATTCCTAACTGAACCTATTCGCTGCATAATAATGTTATAAAAATATGGATCGTTTTTCTTTAATGTATAAGTTAAATTTATTTGTGTCAACTCACTGTTCTGATACATTAAATCAAATCCCTCACTTTCGAGCCTTTTAACAATATTGTCAGGAAACTCATCACCATTTAATAGAATTTTTGAATAATCTGAAACTGATATAATTTGTGACTGTAAGTTAGCAGCAAAAATTACTAAAATGGTGAGGATTAAAGTTTTCATTTTTTTTCTTATTAATTTAATATGAGTCAGTCTGGCTTACCTATAACGTTTTCGCGGTTTGCTTTGTTTGGAGTTTTAAACAATCTCTACCGAAATGTTAGTTTAAAGATACTATGTTGCTTGGCATTTGCAAAGAAAAATTTGAAATTGTCTGCCGATTTTGCAAATGCTTGTACTTCCGCCCAAATAAGGCAAACCGAGTGTTAGCAAAAGTGCACCACGCATAGGTTATTTTAATTAACTTAAAAGTTTAATATTTTTCATATTTGAGCTCAATTCAGAATAATATTCTGGAATAGTATCATGAATTTTTTTTTCCAAACTTTTAATTTTATTATCAATCTTATTTAAGAGTAAACGTATAATATATTTTTCCTTTTCAGTAAATTCAGAATATTCTATTAAACCTGTTTCAATGATTAAACTAGTTAATAAATCCAGTTTAGATGTTTTCGTTTAATTAAATTTTTTATTTTATAGATTTAGACGTAATTAAATATAGTTATTTTTTGATCATTCGATACAATTGCGTTTCTCTTAACATTTATATAGTACTCAGGTAAGTGGTATTCCTCAGCAGGTGCAAGCAACAAATTGCGCCAAACCAAAATAGCACATGCTTTAGCTAAGTCTTTTCAAGGCTTTTAGCA
>JBIKOX010000192.1:0-5507 GCA_044357775.1 Bacteroidia bacterium
GTGTTACCTGGAGTTGTTTTTACCGGAGATCAGGGAGGGCAATTGTATATTAGAGGAGGATTACCAATACAAAATAAAGTTTTGTTAGATGGCATGGTTATATACAATCCATTTCACTCTATTGGTCTATTTTCAGTATTTGATAATGATATTATGAGAAGTGCTGATGTATTTAGTGCTGGTTTTGGCGCTGAATATGGTGGAAGAACTTCATCAATCATGGATATCACTACGCGAGATGGTAATAAAAAACATTTATCTGGTAAAGTTTCGGCATCTACATTTGGTGCGAAATTAACTTTAGAAGGTCCGTTACAAAAGCTAAAAGAAGATGGAAAAGGAAGTTCTTCATTTTTATTATCAGGCAAAACATCTTATTTACCTCAAACTTCAAAAACATTATATCCGTATGCAAATAAAAATAATGATGATGGCTTGCCATTTTACTATACCGACCTTTATGGGAAAGTTTCATTTAACGGCGGCAATGGTAGTAAAGTAAATTTGTTTGGATATAATTTTAATGACAAAGTAGTTTATAAAGATCTAGCAAAGTTTAATTGGACCTCTTTTGGTGGTGGAAGTAATTTTATTTTAATTCCACAAAATTCAACATTATTAATAGAAGGAAATTTTGCCTATTCTCAGTATAAAATTAATTATGAAGGTTCTATTGAAACGGATAAAAAATTTAGTTCTGTTGGTGGATTTAATGGTGGATTTAATTTTTTGAAATATTTTGGACGTAATGAATTAAAATATGGATTTGAATTGGTGGGAACCAATACTAATTACGAAATTCAAACCCCTACTTTATCTAAAATAGCGTATGCCAAAAACTCACTAGAATTAGGCGCTCATATGAAATTTAGGTGGTTAGATAAAAAGAAATGGATAGTTTTAGAGCCAAGCTTCCGTTTGCAATATTATGCTTCATTTAATGAACTTTCTCCCGAACCACGTTTGCAAGGTAAAATAAATTTTACACGCAAAATCCGTTTCAAATTTGCAGGTGGTTTATATAGCCAAAGTTTAATGAGTGCTAGTTCTGATAGAGATGTTGTAAATTTATTTTATGGTTTTATAAACGGCCCCGAAAATTTACCAGCTGAGTATAAAAATCAAAAGAATGAAACTGTAGTTACAAAAGGAGTAATTCAAAAAGCAAATCATATTGTAGCTGGATTTGAAATTGATATTTTTAAAAACCTAGAAATTCAAATTGAAGGATATCAAAAATATTTTACTCAAATGGCAAGTGTAAATAGAGATAAATTATTTGATGACATACCTGAAAATGCTGATAAACTTGATGCTAATAAAAAAGATTTTATTATGGAGCAGGGAAAGGCGCAAGGATTAGATTTTACAGCTAAGTACGAAAAAAAACGTTTTTATTTTTGGGCGGTTTATTCACTTACATTTAATAAAAGGTACACCGGTAATACAGCTAGTGGAGATGTATTTGAATATGCGCCAGTGTTTGATAGACGACATAATGTTAACTTAGTTGGTACGTATACATTTGGAAAAAAACGTAATTTAGATTTAAGCGTTCGTTGGAACTATGGTTCAGGTTTTCCGTTTACTCCAACTCAAGGCTATTACCCACAAATTGATTTTGGAAATAATTTTAATTATAATTATGCAACTTCTAATGCAAATTTAGGTTATGTACCAGGGGATTATAATTCTCGTCGTTTACCTGATTACCACCGTATGGACATTAGTTTAAAATGGTTATATAACATCAGCGAGAAAACAAAACTTGAAGTAAATGTTGGTGCAACTAACTTATATAATCGTGAAAATATTTTTTATTACGATCGTGTTAGAAATAAAAGGGTAAATCAATTGCCGATTTTACCAAATGTAAATATTAGTTTTAAATTTTAAAAGACGACAATTGGCTTTCAAAATATATACAAAAACAGGGGATAAAGGACAGACATCTTTAATTGGAGGAACACGTATTCCTAAATTTGACATTAGAATAGAAGCTTATGGAACTGTTGATGAATTAAATTCAAATATTGGACTTGTGAGAGATCAGGAAATTGATGAAAATTCAAAAAGTATCTTGATAGAGATTCAGGACCGTTTATTTACAATAGGTTCGTTGCTAGCCGCAGATCCTAAAAAAAACAAAATGACGTTACCTCAAATTGCAGAATCTGATATCGAGTTATTAGAAAAAGAAATTGATTTGATGAATGATCAGCTGCCTGAAATGAAGTTTTTTGTGCTTCCAGGTGGACATTCAACAATTTCATTTTGTCATTTGGCGAGGTGTGTTTGTCGTAGAGCAGAGCGTTGCGTTTTAAGATTAAATGAGGAGCAACCCGTAAATGAGTTGATTTATAAATACTTAAATCGTTTATCTGATTATCTATTTGTTTTAGCCAGAAAGTTTACACAAGATTTAAAGGCGCTCGAAACACCTTGGAAACCTAGGTTGTAATGTCTTCAGCAATTGAAATTGTAAATAGTATGCTTACCAAGAAGTATTTTAGCCAATGGTAGATAATGATGTGTTGAAAGTTAAGTCAGATTTTTTAAACTTCAAATGACTAGTCTTGCAGCATTATTTGAAGGGGTTATTTTTCGAACTTTAAAAATTCGGCAATAAATATTGCATTATCTCAATTTACTTTAGTCAGTTTTTTTTATTAAAAATATTATTTTGCTATTGCGCAAAAAAGTACTATATTTGCGCTCCACTTTTTAGCCTCTGGATGCACGGTGCTTCGAATGCTAAAAATGATAAATATTTAAAATAAGAAACAATGAGTTTATTATTAGATTACGTAAAAAAACAATTAGCAACAGAAGTTGCACATCCAAAATTTAAAGCTGGTGATTCTATTACAGTTCACTACAAAATTAAAGAGGGTGAAAAAGAGCGTATTCAGCAGTTTTCAGGTGTTGTTATTCAACGAAAAAACGAACCTTCAACAGCATCTTTTACAGTTCGTAAAATTTCTAACGGAGTAGGTGTAGAGCGTATTTTCCCTGTATCGTCTCCATTTATTGATAAAATAGAATTAAATAAAGTTGGTATTGTTCGTAGAGCAAAAATTTACTATATCCGTACTCGTACTGGTAAAGCAGCTCGTATCCGCGAAAAATTACAAAAGAAAGCGGTTATTTAATCAGTTTTCAGATAGTATCTTAATGTTATTTAGTGAGTTTAAAGTGGGGTAGTTTTATCCCACTTTTATTTTGCCATTTAATTTAGTTTAAAAAACAATCTTAAGCATATTGTTTTTTTCTATATGGGAAGCGTAAGTACACTTTCGTACACACCTTCGTGAATTATTCCAAATACAAAAAAGAGGCTATTGAAACAAATTTCAATAGCCTCTTTTTAATTCAGTGGTATGTAGAGTTTTCTAAAAACTATTTTTGTTACATTTAGTAAAGTAATTGTTGTAAAAACTATCTAGTAATTTCCTTTCAATTGAACGCCTTGCTCTATTTTTTGCAATGCTGTAACATAAGCGGCAATTCGCATTGAAGTTTTGAATTTTGCAGCATTATCCCAAACATGAGCAAAAGCAATTTCCATTTTTTCATCATGTTTTGAATTTACCTCGTTTTCGCTCCAATAATAACCTGCTTTGTTTTGAACCCACTCAAAGTAAGAAACTGTAACACCACCAGAGTTTGCTAAAATATCAGGAACAACAATAATTTTTTTGTCGTTTAAAACATTGTCAGCTTCAGGCATTGTTGGTCCGTTTGCACCTTCAACAATAAGTTTAGCTTGAATGTTATGAGCGATTTCTTCAGAGATTACATTTTGTAATGCAGCAGGAACTAATACATCACATTTACAGGTTAAAATATCATTTGAAGAAATTTCTGTAGCTCCATTAAATCCTTTTAATACACGGCCATTATTTGCAGTAAATTCTAATGCAGCTTTAATATCAATTCCCTTTTCATTGTAAAAAGTAGCAGTATGATCACCAATTGCCACAATCTTAATTCCTTGTTCAGCTAGCAAACGAGCTGCATGAGAACCTACATTTCCAAAACCTTGAACGGCTGCGGTAACATCCTTAGGATTTAAGCCCATTTTTTTTAATGCAGCTAAAGTATTTACCATTACTCCTCTACCTGTAGCTGAATCACGACCCAACGAGCCTCCAATCACAATTGGTTTTCCGGTAATAACTCCTGGACTATCTTCTCCTGTAACCTTATTAAATTCATCTAAAATCCAAGCCATTTCTCTTCCACTTGTCCCCATATCTGGAGCAGGAATATCTTTATTTACACCAAAAACATCTTTCATTGAACTTGCATAAGCACGTGTCATACGCTCTAATTCACCTACGCTCATTGCACGAGGATCACATTTGATACCACCCTTTGCTCCTCCGTAAGGTAAATTTGCAACAGCACATTTAAAACTCATCCAAGCTGCTAAAGCCATAACCTCGTCTTGATTCACATCCATTGCATAACGAATGCCACCTTTTGATGGTCCTAAAACAGTTGAGTGAACAATGCGATAACCATCAAATACTTGAATTTTCCCATTATCCATCATTACCGGTAAACTTACTTTTACTTGTTTAATAGGACTACGCAATATAGTAGCAACGTCTTCCGACATATTCATCAATTTTGCAGCTATATCTAAGCGTGCTAAAACGGCTTCGAACATTGATTCGTGAACTGTTGCATTTGCAGTTTGTGTTGACATAATATTATTTTTAGATTTCTATTTTAGTTTGGGGTACAAAATTAATAAAATTTATATACGATGATATAGGATTTAACCGAAATATAGGAGAGTTTTTAACGGCAAAATGGTTGATAAGTTACTTAATAAAGAGCAAATAAGCGTAAATAAAGGGCGATACAAACAATAAACTATCAAAGCGATCTAAAATTCCTCCATGACCAGGCATTATTGAACCAGAATCTTTTACACCAGCATGCCTTTTAAACATCGATTCAACCAAATCGCCAATAGTGCCAAATACACTCACTGTAATTGAAATAACAATCCAATGTTTTGTAGCAAGCTCCGGAAATACTCTCGCTATAATAAGTGAGCAACCTACCGTTAAAATTGCTGCTCCAATAGATCCTTCCCATGTTTTGCCAGGCGAAATACGTTCATATAATTTGTTTTTACCAATGAGGCTTCCTACTAAATAGGCGAATACATCACTTGACCAAATGAGCAGAATTATTCCCAACATATAATGCGAATTATATGGAGCAATAATATCCCGAAAATTTTGCGCAGTGCTGGTGTATGATTTATCCATACATGCTATCTGCACCAAAACCATGAATGGAATAACTGTATATATTAATCCAGTTAAAGTGTATGTAACATTTAAAATAGTGGTCTTACTGTGATCAAATAAACCAATGATAAATACAAAAAAAACAAACACTAAAATGCATGCTATTAGATATTCTGAGGAAATGAATACAGCTAAATTTGAATTGGAAATAACGCTATACGTAAATGCGAAGAAACC